>CALGUT010000880.1 GCA_937920335.1 uncultured Opitutales bacterium | reverse complement strand
GGCGCTTAAGATACACCTCTGGGGTGCGAAGAATGCGGATCCGGACTGGCGGAAAAAGGTGGATGAATTGGCCCGGGAACAACGCGTGCCGGTAACGTTTTTTTTAGCGGATGAAGAGTATGGATCCTGGATCGATATTCCTGGCTACGGGACCTACAGTCATATAGCTGATATTATGGCGCCGACGACTTCAGGTATCGGAGAATCTCTGGCAGGGAAGGGGCCGGTATCCTGGCAGGCGTTTCGGGAACAGCGCCTTCGACCCCTGCAGAAAGGGCGGGGGCGACTCAATTGGCAATTTGGACAACATGAAGAAGTGATACGTGTGTTGTTGGACGATTCTCTTATGCGGGCCGGCTACTCAACGATTAGCAGCTTTCACTTTGGTAATATCGACTTTACGACCAGTGAACCGTTTCTGCACCGATGGCGCGGGCAACTGCCGTTTATCGCACTACAAGATGCTCACGGAGATGAACCTTGGTGGTTTTGTGACCAAACGGAGGGTATGCGTACCCTATTTCTAGGTACGGATCCGAGTTGGGATTCCTGGTTGAAAGCGCTCGATAATAATTGGGTTGCGGCTGTACGGCACGATTACAGAACGAACTACCAAACCTGGATGCATTGTGGGTCTGATGAGGTAGCCGGGTTTATTCGACAACGCGAATTGGAATGGCGTTGGTGGGACAATCCGGCTTGTGGTAGACCCATGGTATCCCTGGTTGCGGTTAAGCCAGAAGATGTTTTTGAGACCGCGCGACCGGAACAGGGCGTGAAACTTCGAGTTCGGGTAGCTCACAGAAATACCAATCATGGTCTATTGAAAGAGCCATTGGCCCTGTTTGAAGATTTGAAAGTCAATGGACAGGTTGTGGTGTGTGAAAAAACGTCCGTGGCGTCTAAACGCAGTCCTGAGCTATTGGAGGACGAATACCATTCCTATCTTATGCCGAAGGGGTCGGGCCGTTTTACGGCTACAGCCACGGTTCGGGTGGTTAAAACTGGAGCTCTGATCAGGCAAAGGATTGATGGAATTGTCTGACCAGTAACTTTAGCAGGGCTCTTGGGAAAGGTTTGCTACTTTCAAAGCCGATGCCCAAGGTGCCACGCTTTATGGATTTTCCGTTAACGCCTGACCTTAGCCTTAGAGACCCCGATGCACTGCTCGAGAGTTTCTTGGCATACGTGACGGGCAAAGGAATTGAGCTTTATCCGGCTCAGGAGGAAGCGATTCTGGAGGTCTTTGAAGGTAAGCATGTCATCCTGAATACACCGACTGGATCGGGAAAATCGCTGGTGGCTGCTGCCATGCACTACTTCTCGGCTTCGATGGGAAGGCGATCTGTCTATACCTGCCCTATAAAGGCTTTGGTGAATGAAAAGTTCCTGGCGTTGTGTAAAGACTTCGGTCCCGAACAAGTCGGTATGATGACGGGAGACGCGAGTGTGAATCAAGGGGCTCCTATCTTGTGTTGCACGGCCGAGATTCTGGCAAATATTGCCTTAAGGGAAGGTTCTGGGGGAAGAGTCGACGATGTGATCATGGACGAGTTTCATTACTACTCGGACCGTGAGCGCGGTGTTGCTTGGCAGGTTCCATTGCTAACCCTTCCCAAAAGTCGGTTTCTGCTGATGTCGGCAACCTTGGGTGACACGCGGTTCTTCAGTGACGAATTAGAGAAGCACACCGGGGTTGACTGTATCACGGTTTCGAGTCGTGAACGGCCAGTACCATTGGAATTCAACTATCTGGAAGTTCCTTTGGTCGAGGCATTGGAGAAGCTGCAGGCGCAGAATCGACTACCTGTTTACATCGTAAATTTTACGCAACGGTCAGCTGCAGAAACCGCTCAGAGTTTGTTGAGCCTGAACGTTTGTAGTAAGGAAGAAAAAGTGAGGATTCGGGAAATACTGCAGGATGAGAAATTTACCAGTCCGTTCGGAAAAGTTATGCGTAAGCTCTTGCAGAGTGGGATCGGACTTCATCACGCCGGACTGCTGCCGAAATATCGAGTTATGGTGGAAAAGCTGTCACAGATGGGGCTGATGAAATTGATCTGTGGAACCGATACCTTGGGCGTTGGAGTAAATGTACCCATACGATCGGTACTATTGACTCAGCTTTGCAAATACGGCGGTGAGAAAACAGCGATTCTTTCGGCCCGCGATTTTCACCAGATCAGCGGGCGGGCTGGACGAAAGGGTTTTGATGATCAAGGGTATGTTTACGCATTGGCTCCTGCGCATGTAATCGAGAATATCCGCAAGGAGGCCAAAGCGGGGGACGACCCCAAGAAGCGACGGAAGCTGGTGAAGTCGAAACCGCCAGCGCGAGGTTATGTGCCCTGGGATGAAGATACGTTTGTTAAACTCCAAAAGGCTGAGCCTGAGCCGCTAGTTTCCAGCTTTGATGTTTCGCACGGAATGCTCCTCAATGTCCTTGGGCGTGAAGGTGATGGCTGCCGTGCTATGCGACAGCTCATCCGTGATTGTCATCATCCAGAGTCGGGGAAGGTGGCGCTCCAAAAAAAGGCGTTCCAGTTGTTTCGAGCGCTTGTGGAACGTTCAATCATAGAGATTGATCCAGGTTCGAATGCTGCGCAGAAACTTCGAGTGAATGTGAATCTTCAAGATGAATTTTCATTAAACCAAACTCTTTCGCTTTATTGCGTAGATACCCTCGCGTTATTGGATCCTGCGTCTCTCGATTATCCGCTCCAAGTGATTAGCCTCGTAGAGGCGATTCTGGAGAATCCGAAAGCCCTTTTGATGAAGCAGGTCGACAAACTAAAGGAA
>CALGUT010000879.1 GCA_937920335.1 uncultured Opitutales bacterium | reverse complement strand
GACATCGCGGACCTATCACAGGATCAGGCGGATGAGATTAAAGGCAAGGTAAGCGAGCGTGGTCTAACGATCAGCGGCCTCGGTTACTATCCCAATGCGCTGGTACCAGACCACGCCGAAGCAAAGATTTACACCGATCACCTCGCGAAATTAATGGAGGCCGCCCCAAAGCTTGGGGTCGATGTAGTCACTACTTTCGCGGGTCGTAACCCCGCCCAGTCAGTCGACGATCAGTGGCCACGCTTCTTGGAAGTATGGAAACCGCTGATACAGAAGGCAGAAGATGAGAACGTAAAAGTCGCTATCGAAAACTGCCCGATGTATTTTTCCAATGACGAATGGCCGAGTGGCAAGAACCTCGCCATTAGCCCTGCAATCTGGCGGCGTATGTTCAGTGACATCGATAGCGACTACTTTGGCCTCAACTACGACCCCTCCCACTTACTCTGGATGCAGATGGATTACGTCAAACCGATCAAAGAATTCATCTCCAAATTTTTCCACGTCCATGCCAAGGATGCGATTGTTGATCGCGACGCTCTCAATGAAGTCGGTATCCTGGCGACCCCACTCGAATACCATACGCCCAAGCTGCCCGGCCTGGGAGACATTGATTGGGGACGGTTTTTCAGTGCACTCGGTCAAGTCGGTTATACTGGACCTGTGTGTGTCGAAGTCGAAGACCGGCCTTACGAAAAAACACTCGCTGGTCGTCAAGGAGCTCTTCGACAGAGTTCACGTTTTCTGCGTAACTTCATGGCGGAAGAGCTCGGGTAACAAGGCGCTCATTCGCCTGGCTCCCAAGTAAGCCTCTTTTCAAAATGCGGGGCAAAGATCCTAGGTTCTGATTCCGTAAAAGATTTCTTTGGAAAAAAGCGATCCAAGGGTTGCCTGATCACGATTTAGTCTCTCACTGCGACCGGGCTCAAACGCTCCGATACTCATGGATATACTCACAACCATTCTAAACCCGGGCGTACTCTTTTTCATGTTAGGGTTCATCGCGATCCTTCTGAATTCCAACCTGTCGATTCCCGATTCGGTCGTGAAATTTGTCAGCCTCTACCTGATGCTGTCGATCGGCTTCAAAGGTGGCATTAGTCTCTTTCACTCTACACTTTTCGGAGACGGTATACTCATCATCGGGATCATTATCGCCATGAGCGCCATCGTGCCAATCTACTCCTACTTTCTGCTGAAGAAACAATTGGGCGTGGCGGATGCTGCTGCCATCGGAGCCACCTACGGATCGAACAGCACCTTGACCTACATAACTGCTGCCGGATTTTTGACGTCCATCAATATACCCTACCAAGGTTATATGACCGTGGCCCTCGTTGTGATGGAGACCCCGGCCATTATCTTCGCCGTCGTGATGGCTCAGCTCTCGATGAAGGGTAAGGGTCGTAAATCTACCAAATCCGTTATCTGCGAATCGCTTACCGATGGAACGCTTCTCGTTCTTGTCGGAAGTATGGTCATTGGTTACATCCTCGCAGCTATGGGGACCGAGAAGTCTCCACTGTCAGCGTTCATCGGGGGAGATATGTTTACCGGCATGCTTGTTTTCTTCCTCCTCTACATGGGAACGCTTGTTGGCAAGAAGGTAAAAGCGATCGAATCGTTTCCCATGATCCTCGTCCTGTTTGCGATCATTGCGCCCGTTATAAATGGCATCACCGCTATCCTGATCAGTAAACTATTCGGGTTTGCTCACGGAGACGCGTTGTTACTCACCATCTTGTGCGCTTCAGCGTCCTACATCGTGGCACCTGCTATATTGAAAGACACACTACCCGAGGCGAATCCCGCAAAGTACCTGACTATGAGTATGGGAATCACATTCCCCCTAAATATTATCTTCGGTATTCCCATTTACTGGTGGGCAATCACAACCTACGTGTAGAAGCTCGAATATAACTTCTCGGTCCAGGCAGAGTTTATAAGCCATTTAACCCTCTTGCTTAAGTGAAGGTAATTACCCTACCGTAAGTTCGATACTCTCATAGTTGTACACAACAAACTCCACCATGCTAGCTTCGACCAAAGAAAAACTACAAAGAACCAGCACTCCAACACTAGCCACCTGCCTCTTCAAACGTGGACTGAGAAACCAATTTATCCAGGGAGTCGTGCCTCTGAAAAAAGGTAAGCCAACCATGGTCGGAGAGGCGTTTACCTTGCGCTACATCCCTGCCCGCGAAGACCTCAATCCTATCGAGGTATTCAGAGACCCTACTCATCCCCAACGAGTCGCTTTCGAGCAATGTCCTGAAGGCAGCGTCCTTGTGATGGATAGTCGCAAGGATGCCCGCGCCGCGTCAGCCGGATCGATTCTGGTTACACGCCTAATGGTACGTGGAGCAGCCGGTATCGTGACCGATGGTGGATTTCGCGACTCCGGGATTATCGCTGACCTGGACATTCCCTCCTACCATCATTCCCCGTCTCCACCGACGAACTTGACGCTCCACCAAGCCTTGGACATCAACGTCCCAATCGGATGTGGAGATGTAGCGGTTTTCCCGGGTGATATCATCGTGGGAGACGACGATGGAGTGATGGTACTACCCGCTCACCTCGCCGATGAGATTGCCGATGAAACCGAAGGCATGGAGCTTTACGAAGCATTTGTAACCGAGCAAGTATTAAACGGGAGCAAGGTAATTGGTCTGTATCCACTAACCGACGACGCTAACAAATTAGCGTTTGAAGAGTGGAAGAAATCAAAAAACTCAGCGGGCGATTAAGCCGAAGTGGCGACAGCCCTCCAGCACTCCGCTCGTGGCCTTTTCCTTCGCTAGATATAACAGATCCTCAATCTGCCTTGAAACAAGCGCCTCCCTGACGCGGCTAAACAAACCATCACTTGCATTGGCCACGACGATCGCTCGAAATCCGCTCACCAAAGCAGCATAGTCGTTCCCTGAATCGCCAGAGAAAACGACCTCATCAGGTCTGAAGTCTGCATGAGTGCTCAGCCAAAGCAACGCATACGCCTTAGACACTCCCTTCGGTAATACATCCAGCAATCCGCAGTTGAGAAATGGATCAAGACTACCCATGCAATCGAATGGCAAATTTTCACGTCCCAACAGCTTATTTATCGAATCCACTAAAAATCCCACAGTATCAGGCGCTGACTCGTAACTGATCTTAAATCGCTGTTGATGATCTGGAGCTTGCAGGGACAGTCCATCCACGGAATGAAGCAAATTCTCTACCACATCACGATGAATACCGTTCGATAGCTCAAGAAGATGAACTTCGTACGGTAGGAAGTGTTCATATCCAGATTCTCCTTGTTGATAAATAGAGCTACCCACATCGCTTATGATCCAATCGGGTTCCGGCATCTGATACTCTTTAATCGCATCGAGAACTGATTCAAAGTGTCTTCCCGTCGCATAAACCAGTCCAATGCCAGTTTGCTCACGAGCATCACCAATCACCGTCAGCGCTGCGGTATTACCGGTTA
>CALGUT010000878.1 GCA_937920335.1 uncultured Opitutales bacterium | reverse complement strand
CGACGACCTTGCAGCAAGCATCTGAACGCTCGGCCACCAGAATTCCATCAGCAAAGTAATCACAACGTTCATCTGAAATAGGGTTCACCCAAGCCCCTCTAATCGCTCTAAAAGATAACAGTTTGGAATCAGATGCCATAAATGAGTTGGTGTGGACAGATACTCCCTCTTTCAAGCCGAATCCATACCAAATAGCAGGGTCCCTCTATTCACATCACAAATTGAGAGATGGAACTTGCTCAATATCCCGCCAGAATCCTAGATATACCCATGAAATACCTCTTTTTTCTAACCGCCCTAATCGCAGCCCTATCTCTCACTGCTGCCGAGAAGAACATCATATTTATCATCACGGATGATCAAAGCCCCACTTTAGGTTCTTACGGTGATCCGGTTGCCTATTCACCCGCTGTAGACAGCTTGGCCGCCGACGGAACGCTCTTCAGTCGTGCTTATGCCACGACTGCCAGTTGTTCGGCAAGCCGTTCAGTGGTCATGTCGGGCCTCCATAATCACGCCAATGGTCAGTATGGACACACCCATAACTACCACAAATTCGAGTCCTTTCGCAATGTGGTCAGCCTCGCACTCCCACGAGTCTTGGCCAATGAAGGCTACCGCACCGCTCAAATCGGAAAATACCACGTCGCTCCTGAAGAAGTCTTTCACTACGAGACCTACCTGAGCGGAAACGGGCGTAATGCCGTGCAAATGGCAAATGCCTCCGAGGATTTTATCACGGCGGATGACAACCGCCCTTTCTTTCTATATTTTGCAACCTCCGACCCTCACCGAGGTGGCGGAAAAGATGAAAATTTCGATGGAGAGCTAAAACCCGACCTTTTTGGAAATCTTCCAGATGACGCAGCATTTGAAGGCGTCGACGAAAAAATCTACGATCTCGACGATGTCATAATCCCTCCATTCCTGCCAGATACGAAGGAATCACGGAGTGAATTAGCTCAATACTATCAAAGCACGGCTCGTGTCGACCAAGGCGTCGCCCGCTTGATAGAGATTCTCAAGGCAAACGATCTCTACGACAAAACGTTGATAGTATTCACCGCAGATCACGGCATGGCATTTGCGGGTGCGAAGACCACCATTTTCGAAGGAGGGCTTAGGGTCCCATTCGTAGTTCGAAACCCTTACGAGAAAAACCGGGGCGTGGTATCCAAAGCCATGATCAGCCACATCGATATAACCCCTTCACTCCTCGATTTTGCGGGTGGATTGGACAAGAAGAACAACACACCTAAGCGGATCGTAACTGCCAAGGAATTTTGGAAGAATAAAGACTACGTCTTCATGGAAAACATGGGGAAGAATGAATACAGTAGCTACCATGGTAAATCTTGGATTGATATCCTCGGAAAACCAGCTGCAAAGCACTGGGATGTCGTATTCGGATCCCATACCTTTCATGAAATACAGATGTATTACCCGATGCGTTCCGTATCCGACGGACGCTATAAACTGATCTGGAATATTGCAGCTGGTTTGCCCTACCCTTTCGCATCTGATCTGTGGGCAAGTTCTACCTGGCAAGCTCAACTCGCGAAGGGTCCTGAAACAGAATACGGCATGATGACAGTCGATGAATATGTAAATCGCCCGACCTGGGAGCTATACGATTTAGGAGCAATCGGCTATGAGGACAAGAACTTGGCCGAAGACCCACATTACGAGACAGTGCTGGCGGACATGAAAGTGACGCTCAAGGAATACCAGAAAACCATGGATGATCCATGGATCATGAAATGGGAGTACGAGTAGACATTAAACTAGCCCTCAGCATCCGAGTCCATGAAACCCCATAAGCGCACGATTGGTGTTCTTGACTATGTAACCCATGGTTCGCACCACTACTATACACGGCTCGCCGCCGAGTATAGCGCACGTATAAACGGCTATGACTTAATAGCTGTAAACGACCCTAAGCTCCTACTATCATTACCACTCGCTGGCGTCTTATACCGGCGCCAGTTTATCGAAGACCAAGATGCACTCGATGCCTTGGAGAAACGGGCGATTCCAGGAGTCATGCTTAATTGCCCGGATGATCGCTTTCCATCCATCAATGCAAACTTTGAATACGGCACCATTGAAGCCATTGAGCATTTGAAAGAACTCGGGCGCACCAAGATAGCATATATAAAAGGGAGTCCCACCGATCCAACATCGGAGGGTCGACTCCAGGCCTTCCTGTCCGCCGCTCAGAAAACCACTTTGAATCTTTCTGATATTGAGATCGTTCAGGGAGCCTTTGACTATGAAACGGCTAGAAATGCTGCGATCCAACTTCTCGATGCGACTAAAGACATCAATGCGTTCCTTTGCTGTTCGGACAGAGCGGCCATGGGAGCGATTCAGGCGGTCAAGCAAATCGGAAGACGCGTCCCTGAGGACGTAGCCGTCATCGGCATGGGTAACCTCGCAGAGATCATGGTCCTTAGCGAACATCCACTTACGACTATCGCTGACCCACTTTACTACGAGGGCACGTTGGCAATTTCCAAGTTGATTCGCTTGATCGAAGGTCGAGACGACGGCCCTAGAACCGAACTGGTAAATACCCACTTGATCAGGAGACACTCGACTATAGGAGAGAAGTTTGAGGATCCACTACTGAAAGCAGTTTTCACAAAATCTGGAGGGTCACTCAACTATATGCTCTGTGTCGGCGCATCGCTTTCGGAAGAAAGACGGAATGAACTCAAGCTACAGTCAAAAGAAAGACAAGCCAACGGAGAAAGACCCTTGCTCGCAATAAGCGACATCCTCTTGCAAGCCACCAGCTTCGGTCTCGACGCTGCCTACGTACACGAAACACTCGGGGCACTAGAAAGGCAACGTATGCAATCCGAAGACAAGGACCCTCCAACCAGCGAATTACTCCACTCGATCATCAGTCAACAGATGACAAAGCATGGGCGCTACCATTGGCTTACAAAAAGAGAAGCCGATGCCATTCTGTCCGAATGGGTGAGCCAAGTGGAAACGGAACTCACAGTCAATGAACTCATTATTTCATTTGATTGGCTCCGAGAACATATTTTCTGCGAATTCATCGGTTTGCATCTGTTGGATAGCCCGGTTGACAACGTCCCTGACATCGATAATTCCAAAGGCACGTTTTGGCTGAATCATTCGAATGGCATCGAAAAAGAAGGAGACGTTCCGTTCGATCAACTAACCACTTTCATTCAGAATAAACTGAAGCCCGTTGAAAGTATATCAACGGATGTAATGACTCTTTCAGTCGAAGGCAGTATCATCGGAAGCCTGATCATAGATACCTCAAGTAAGTTTGGTCTCTTCAATCAGAAACTCAAACCTATGATTGAAGGTAAACTTCAGCGGATTCGCGTGTTTGAGCGACTCAACGAGAATCGCCAGGAACTCGAGAATCAAACACGGATGGCCGAGAAGGCCAATAAGGCGAAAAGCGAGTTCCTGGCAGTGATGAGCCACGAAATTCGTACTCCACTCAACTGCATCATAGGCATGACTGAGCTCACGCTTGATATGGAGTTGAATCCCAAGCAGCGCGATTTTCTCGAATTGGCACTCAAAGCCGGGCACGATCAGTTGGAGCTGATCAACGATTTACTCAATCTATCAAAAATTGAATCGGGTACCGTTGAAAGCATCCAGGAACCGTTCTCCCTGAGGGAGACCGTAAGTCACATTACAGATATAACCCGAAAACGAGCGATGGACAAGGGACTGGCGTTCGAAGTGCAGGTCGATCAAGGCGTTCCGGATGAGTTGATCGGCGATAAGGCAGGTATACATAAATCCATCACCAATCTCCTCGGTAATGCAGCTAAATTCACTCATCAGGGAAAAATTGGCCTGACGGTAGTTGCGGAACGAAAGACAAAAGACGAAGCCTGGATCATTTTCCGTGTTACCGATACCGGACTGGGAATACCAGAGAGTAAGCTCAATAGCATTTTTCACCCATTCGAACAAGTGGACCAAAGTAATTCCAGACAGGCGGATGGTGTGGGACTAGGACTGGCCATTGTCAGAAAAACGGTTGAAGGCATAGGTGGATCCGTCAGCGTAGAGAGCACCTTAGGCCAAGGCAGCACTTTTTCAGTGTCAGTGCCACTCACTATACAAACAAAGAAGGAAGAGGTTATCCCATTTCCAACAATCAACGCTAATACGCCAGCAGGCAATTCTCGATACAAGGTTCTAATCGTAGACGACAACGAAACCAATCAGCTGCT
>CALGUT010000877.1 GCA_937920335.1 uncultured Opitutales bacterium | reverse complement strand
CTCCGGTGACCTGTCGTCGGTTGAGCTTACGAAGTCGTTGATTGCTCGCAAAGAAGCAGTGGACCTGAAAGTTAAGGCATTCAACTCACTCGATTCGGAAGCGGCGTTGCGGCAGGCCAATGCCTCAGATAAACGGCGCGCTTCAGGAGAAACCATCGGGTTGCTCGAAGGTATACCGATTGGGCTTAAAGATGTTATCTCGGTAAAAGGAAGCCCGCTTACGTGTTCGAGTAAGATGCTTGAAAATTTTGTATCTCCCTACGATGCTACGGCTACGACCAGTCTTAAGGCAGCAGGTGCGGTGTTATTCGGCCGTTTGAATATGGACGAGTTTGCCATGGGTTCTTCGACTGAGAATTCGGCCTTTGAAACGACATTTAATCCGTGGAACCTTGAGCGGGTATCCGGAGGTTCCAGTGGGGGGAGTGCGGCAGCTGTTTCCGCAGGCTCGGTGCCCGTTTCACTGGGTAGCGATACCGGTGGATCGATCCGCCAACCGGCATCATTCTGTGGTGTGGTTGGGCTCAAGCCGACCTACGGTAGAGTATCCCGTTTTGGCTTGGTAGCCTTTGCGTCATCGCTTGATCAAATTGGGCCATTCGGAAGGTCTGTAAAGGATGTCGGAACCGTACTGCAGGCGATCGCCGGTCATGATCCGAAAGATTCAACCTCCATCGTCAAAGAGGTGCCCGACTACCGTAAAGCTATTGGTTCCGGAAAAGGACCCTGGAAGTTGGGAGTTCCCAAACAGTACTTTGGAGAAGGGCTGAATGCGGAAGTAAAAGAAAGTGTCCAAAAGGCTATCGATTGGTATGCTGAGCAAGGGTGCGAGATTCACGAAGTCGACATGCCTCACACTGATCTGGCGGTGGCAGTCTATTACATCATCGCAACTGCTGAAGCGTCCTCTAATCTTGCTCGTTTCGACGGCGTTCGGTATACGCACCGGAGCAAGGATGTTGAAAATGCGATTGATCTGTATTTCAAGAGTCGGGCCGAAGGGTTTGGCGAAGAGGTTAAACGGCGCATCATTCTGGGCACTTATGTGCTGAGTTCGGGATACTATGATGCCTATTATTTAAAGGCGCAAAAAGTTCGGACGCTCATTCGTCAGGATTTCATGAACGCCTACGAAACAGTAGATGCGTTACTCACTCCGACTTCTCCGTTTGTTTCTTTCAAAGCGGGTGAAAAGAATGAGGATCCATTGCAGATGTATTTGAGCGATATCTACACGATATCAGCGAATCTTGCGGGGGTTCCGGGAATTTCGATTCCTTGTGGGTTCAATTCTGAAGGGCTGCCGATTGGTCTGCAGATCCAGGGAAAGCCCTTTGGTGAAGGAGAACTTCTGGCAATCGCGAACGCGTTTGAAGAGGCGCATGATTTTTCTAACCAACACCCAACACTCTGATCTATGGAATACGAAGTAGTCATTGGTTTGGAGGTGCACGTTCAGGTAAGAACGAAGTCGAAAATTTTTACTTCGGTGGGAGTCGGTTTCGGGTGCGAGCCAAACACACTCACCGATCCCGTGGTCTTAGGGTTTCCGGGCGCGCTCCCTGTTATTAATAAGGAAGCCGTCGAGAAATCTGTAAAAGTTGGGATGCTGTTGCAGAGCGTAATCCCTGAGGTGACGAAGTGGGACCGCAAAAATTACTTTTATCCGGACAGTCCCAAGAACTATCAGATTTCCCAATTTGATCAGCCGATCTGCGAAGGCGGAAAGGTTGAGATCGAATTGCCCGGTTCCGCCAGAAACATCATGGGCGAGCATAAGTGGATTCAACTTACGCGTGCCCATCTGGAAGAAGACGTAGGTAAACTCAATCACTACGACGGAGATAGCCTGGTGGATTACAATCGTGCGGGGACTCCGTTGTTAGAGATCGTTACCGATCCGGTTTTACACACACCCGACGAGGCTTCCGCTTACTTGAACGCGCTTCGGAATCTAATGATTTACGGTGACATATCCGATTGTGATATGGAAAAGGGGCAGATGCGTTGTGACGCGAATATCAGTATCCGTCCCGTCGGTCAGGAAGAACTGGGAGTAAAAGTTGAGATCAAGAATATGAACAGTATTTCGGGTGTTCGTAATGGATTGGCCTATGAGATCGAAAGGCAGATCCAAACCGTAAAAGCGGGAGGAGCGATTCATCAGGAAACTCGCGGATGGGATGCTGCCAAAAACGTAACTTACCATATGCGTTTCAAAGAGGAGTCTCACGACTACCGCTATTTCCCCGATCCTGATTTAATGCCTGTTCGTATCGACGATGCTTGGCGGGAGCGGGTTGCTAAGACTATTCCTGAACGTCCCTTCGATCGGCAGCGACGTTACTATGATGATTTCGGACTTCCGTTCACTGTTACATCAGTGCTCATTCCTGACCCTGAACTTTGCACTTTTTTCGAAGAGGCAACCAAGATTTGTGCGAAACCTCAACAGGCGGCCAATTGGTTGGTGAACAATCTATTGGGTGAATTGGGGAATGCCGGGCTTGCGATTTCTGAAAGCAAAGTGACTCCTTCTCATATAGCAGAGTTGGTCGAATTGATTGATGAAGGATCGATTTCGAATAACATCGCAAAGGAACAAGTGTTCGGACCGATGTTTGAATCAGGTGATATGCCAGCTGCAATCGTTGAAGCAAAAGGACTTAAACAAAGCAATGATACCGGTGAACTAGAAGCATTCTGCCAAGAGGTGATTGATGCGAATCCTGGACCGGTTGCGGAGATTCAAGGCGGTAATGAAAAGGCGATTAATTTCCTGAAAGGCCAAGTGATGAAGGCTAGTCGAGGTAAGGCAAATCCAGCATTGGTGGATAAAGTCCTGAAGGAACTGATTGATAAAAAAAGTTGAATTTGAACTTCAAGCTTTTCTCAGTAGGTTTTCCTTCCTTGTGTATCTCAAGGGTTCAACGGTTTGAACTAAGTATATGAGTGGAAAAGATTTTTCAGAAGTCGTAGACCTTGTCATCAAGGATGATGCTCGTTTTGGAAAAGGGGCGTACTATTTCATCCGTAAGGCATTGGATTTTACGGTTAAGGAAATCAGTGAATCCAAAGAGGAACGGACCTCCCATCATGTTTCCGGCCAAGAGCTTTTGGAAGGCATTCGAAAGTATGCGCTCGACCAATATGGACCCTTAACGCTGACCGTTTTTAAAGATTGGAATGTGAAGCGTTGCTCGGATTTTGGAGATATCGTTTTTAACCTGGTCGAATTCGGCGTATTGGGAAAGACGGAGACCGACCAACGCGAAGATTTTAAAGACGGTTACGATTTTAAGGATGCATTTCTAAAACCGTATGTTCCAGAAAGTCGTCGTATTCCTTCCTTTCGAGAAAAGAAGGGACGGGGTCGAAAGAGCGAGGGGCTATCCTAGCAAATTTTTGAATGGAAACTCTAGATGCTGTCGTAAAGGCGCTATTTGATCAACCGGTTCACCGGAAAGACTTAGACAATGGACTGACGGTTCTCGTTCGAGAAGATGCGAGCAGTCAGGTCAGTTCGGTTCAACTGTGGGTAAAAACGGGTAGTATTCACGAAGGGCCTTTGATGGGGGCAGGAGTTTCTCACTATCTGGAGCACCTGCTTTTTAAAGGAACGGACAAGCGCAGTGGAAAGGAGATTTCCAGGGAGGTTCAAAGTCTGGGCGGCCACATTAATGCTTACACGACCTTTGATCGCACCGTTTACTACATCGACTTACCAAGCGAGCACACTCGTGGGGCTATAGAGATACTGGCCGATGTGGGGTTTCACTCTACATTGCCGGCTGAGGAAGTTGATAAAGAGCGAGATGTCATTCTAAGAGAAATTGACATGGGTCTGGATGATCCGGATCAGCGACTCGGGAGGGCCCTTTTCGAAACGGCGTATAAGATACACCCGTACAAATACCCCGTAATTGGGTATAAAGATATATTTAAGACGGTCACGCGTGCAGAGCTTCTCGATTACTATCAAAAGCGCTACGTTCCCAACAATGCGGTGTTAGTCGTCACGGGAGACGTGAAAGCGGCCGATGTGTTTGATGCTGCAACGGAACTTGCTGGTGACATTCCGCGCGCCCGCCTCGAACCGATCTATATCCCTGATGAACCGAAGGCGTTATCCAAGAGAGTTCAAAGCATCACTGGAGACGTGAAGATAAGCCGTATCGGATTGGGCTTCTCGATTCCGGGGCTTCGTCATGAGGATTCAGCAGGGTTGAGTTTGTTGGCTGGAGTATTGGGGAATGGAGACAGCGCCATTCTCTGGCAGAAATTGAGACAGGAAAGCGGAATCGTACACCATGTCGATGTAGCGACCTGGAATCCGGGGAACTCCGGATTACTCTGGGTATCTATGATTGTGGATCCAGACAAGAAGGATGCTGCGATAGCTGCGTTTTGGAAAGAGATCGAAATACTCAAGCGTTCGCTCGTAGCCGATTCACGGATTGTAAAGTCGCAGCGTCAGGCGATGGTGGGAGAGATCAATAATCGAAAGACCATGAGTGGTCAGGCTTCGAGGATCGGTTCAGCAGAAGTGGTTGTTGGAGACATCGATTATCCAAAAGTATATTTGGAGAACCTGCAAAAAGTAACCTCCAAGGATTTACAGCGTCTTATTCAGACCTATCTGGTTGAAGAACGGCTGACGCTTATTTCTTTAGACCCTGAGCAGCAGGAAACGCTAGACTCAAATAAATCGAAATTGTTGTCACAGAGTCTTGAATTTGACGAGTTGGAACTCGAAAGTGGGGTTCGGGTATTGTTTCAGCCGGGAGATAACTACCCCAAGGTTCATTTGAGAGTGGTATTTAAGGGAGGTGCGCTTTGGGAGTCATCATATCAAAGGGGCATTACTTCGTTGGCAGCTACACTTCTTACTAAGGATACGACGGCCAGATCGGCCGACGAAGTCGCGACGTTGATAGAATCTGTTGGTGGTTCGTTTACAGAGTTCTCTGGTAACAATACCTTTGGGGTCAGTTTGGAGGTATTGCCTCAGGATTTACACCTTGCGCTTGAGTTACTTGAGCAAAGCTTACTACACCTTGATATTGATTCTTCAACGTTCGAAGTCGAACGCGATGGACAGGTCGCACATGTCAAAGAGACCCTTGACGATATTGTCGATTATGGGATCCGCGAGCTCCGTGAGAAATTCTTTGGTGACACTGCGTATTCAGTAAACGCTTATGGAAGGATCGAAGACCTCAATGCATTAACGGTAGCAAATATCGAAGACTTCCTGAAACCAGTAATTCAAGCAAAGAACTGTGTGGTCGCCGTAAGTGGTCTATTCGATCGAGAGGAGTTGGAGCCGAAGCTGGCAGCGATTTTGAATCGATTGCCCCAAGAGAAGGTCATTGAACCGTCCGCAAGTTTCGAGACTCCAGCTAAGGTTGGAAAAGAAGAAGTTATTCTAGATCGACAACAGGCGGTGGTCTTTCAGGCATTTCCCTGTGTGGGTGTGAGACAAGACGAGCTCATGGTGACTGCGGCAGTGTTGGATGAATTATTTAGCGGCATGAGCAGTCAACTGTTTGAACGGGTTCGCGATGATTTAGGACTGGCTTACTTTATTGGAAGCAGCCGCGTGATCGGTATGGATACGGGAATGCTTTTTCTATATGGCGGGACTCAGGCGGAGACTGCACAAACGGTTCTCGATGAAATGTCTGCTGAGGTGGTGCGTATCCAATCAGGAAAAGTCGGGGCTGACGAGTTGGAGCGCGTCAAAATCAGGCTGAAGGCTCAGCGTAGAATGAGTATGCAAACGATTGGTGCTAGAGCGATGCAGGCGGCGCTTAACGTGACTTACGGATTACCGGTTAATGATTGGATGAACTTTGACGAGAAGGTCGATCGGGTAAGTGCCGAAGTGGTTGCTGAGTTTACGACTCGTTACTTATCAATTGATAAGCGCTTAGAGCTAATCGTGCGACCTGAGTCGGGATAGTCAAAACGGTATTACGGAGTCTGAGACCCCACGACTTTTCAGTGCTTTCTTTAAAACTTCCAGGTCAAATGAGTCGCCGGGTTTAATGCCATGCTTGGCAAACCATCCCTGATTCATTTCAAGAGCAATTAACAGGTCATCCCGTCGGGATTTAACGCTCCGTTCGTCCATTGGGTACATGGGATATACTTCACGAAGCACCCCGTCTTCCGTAAAGAACCCGATGTCCAGAGGAATCTTGG
>CALGUT010000876.1 GCA_937920335.1 uncultured Opitutales bacterium | reverse complement strand
TTTTTACCTGGATTGAAGAGCATGTCGCAGCGCTCAAGCGTTTCGATACGGCCGCCATGGAAGAGCTCGTCTACCGCTGCGCGAAACACCATGTCGCTTTCATCGCCACTTCTGGCGATCCATTTGAAATGGGTTCGGTGCGTCCTTTAGACTTTGGACATTGGGCTGCCCATAAGCTCGAACAACTGTCCGACTTCGAACTTAGCCACGGCGAAGCGGTTGCCATCGGTATCGCCATCGACACGCTTTACTCCGAGCAGAAGGGCTATCTGAGTTCAGAAAACGCAGCTCGGATTCTGAACTTACTCCAAGAACTTGATTTTGAAATCTACTCGGACTACCTGGAGCAGAAGAATGGAAAACGTTTTCCCTATGTTCTGGAAGGCCTTGAAGAATTCCGCGAACACCTGGGTGGACTTCTCACTATTACGCTGCTTAAGAAAATTGGCTCCCGATTCGAAGTTCACGAGATCGATAACGAGGTGGTCCTCCAATCCATCGAGCGGTTGAGAAAGCTATGAAACGCACGGCGGTCATCAACGTAGTAGGTCTCACCAAGGGCCTCATAAGTGACCACACTCCCCGCATCAAAACATTCGTTGACCAGGGAAATTTAAGCGCCTTCAAACCTCCGTTTCCAGCCGTCACCTGCACAGCCCAGTCAGATTTCGTCACCGGTAAAACCGCATCCGAACATGGCATCGTCGCCAACGGCTGGTACAATCGCGACTACAGCGAGGTTCATTTCTGGAAGCAGTCCAACCATCTGGTCGACGCACCAAAAATTTGGGATGAGCTGAAAGCCAAGGATCCCGACTTCACCTGTGCCAAGATGTTCTGGTGGTTCAACATGTATTCAACAGTTGATTACAGTGTGACACCGCGCCCCATGTATCCCGCCGATGGGCGGAAATTTTTCGACGTCTACACTCACCCCATGGATATGCGGGAGGAGATCAAACGTGAACTGGGCGAATTTCCCTTTCACACCTTCTGGGGACCTAAAGCGGACATCGAGTCATCCCAATGGATCGCCGCATCCGCCAGGTGGGTCGAAGAAAAGCAGCAACCGACACTTAATTTGGTCTATCTGCCACACCTCGATTATAATCTCCAGCGTTTGGGTCCAAACGATCCGGCAATCACAGATGACCTTAAAGCGATCGACCAAGTAGTTGGTGAATTGATCGAATTCTTTGAATCAAAGTCCGTTCAGGTAGTCCTACTTTCAGAGTACGGAATTACCCAGGTTGACACTCCGGTTCACATTAATCGCGAGTTCCGCAAACAAGGTTGGATAACCATTAAGGATGAACTCGGCCTCGAACAACTCGATTGTGGAGCCAGCGAAGTATTCGCCGTGGCCGATCACCAGATCGCTCACGTTTACCTCAAAGACAAAACCAGGATCGAGGCGGTTAAACAATTCCTCGAATCCATCGATGGCATTGATCAGGTCTTGGCAGCTTCCGGTAAAAAGGACTTCGGCATCGATCATGAACGATCCGGCGATTTAATCGCGATTGCGAACCCTTCAGCCTGGTTTACCTACTATTACTGGCTCGATGACAACGTAGCCCCTGACTTCGCGCGCTGCGTAGATATTCATCGCAAACCCGGTTACGACCCGGTTGAGCTTTTCATAGATCCAGAAATCAAGGTGCCGCTAATCAAGATCATCGGATTTTTGATTAAGAAGAAGCTCGGGTTTCGTGGCCTACTGGACGTGATTCCACTCGATGCACAGCTCGTTAAAGGATCACATGGCCGAACTCCTGAAGAAACCGATGATTGGCCAGTTTTTGTCAGCATCAACGAAGTCTCAGTGAATACTTCGACGGACGTCTACGAGGCGCTCAAGCAACTCATCACAGAGTAGCGCAGGTATTCGCCCTCAAATCTCCCGTATGAAAATGTCCTTAAAGTGCATCTTCAGCTCATCCTTCGCATGCAGCTGGAGAGCGATGAAACCACGCATGCCAACACCGTATTTTTTGTGAATGGCATCGTTGAGCAGACCTTCCCCATCAAAATCAGTCATAACCATGCTGTTTAGCGTCGTGGTTATCTGCGTGCCTTTACATCGAATAATCAGCTCATTCCAGGCGTTCGGCTGATCGGCATAGTAAAACACCCATTCCTCAGGCCCATTCTCCCGTTCAATCTTCCAGTCAGTCATGCTCGGGCTGATCCACCGCTTCACTTCACGCGTCTCATCATAAATCAAACCCGTTCTCCAGGGAAGCGGCGGATGCACATCGACCTGCGGACCATCCATGGTAAACTCCTTCGGGCCATCTCGATTCGGACTCCAGCGACTTCTCACCTGAACCCCACTATTCCCTGTCGATTCCCGAAAGGCTCTGAATTTCAGCTTTAGCTCAAAATCTTCGATCTCCAGCGCATGGCGTAACCACACCGAGTCATGATCCTTGTTTCCCATGGAGTCACAGATAATCACGCCATCTTCCACGCGCCAGAATCCTTTACCCTCATCTGCAGCCAAGGATTCCACAGTCCAACCGGATAGGTCATTCCCGTTAAACAGCGATATCCAGTTCATGTCTTTCTTCATGCCGACATAGATGCCCAAGATCGCTCCCCCAGACAGGAGAATCGTACCTACAATAATGCGGTTGATAATGGATTTGGCGGATAGGTTCATGGTAATGGGTAGCGTAAACGTTAAATAGAAACTTGAAATGAGACGCATTGCAAGCAGCAGGAACAACACTCACAGAATCTTTGACTCACAAGAAGCGAATCGATTGGATTTCCTGATGGAACGTCCACAACACATTGCGCCTATACTCACCTAATCCCATCTTAACAGTCCGCCCCACTGGCAAGGTCATTCTAAACAAAGATCCCCGAAATTTATTCATGAGCGATACACAACCCATTAAAGACAAAGTCATAGTCATCACCGGCGCGTCCAGTGGTATTGGTGAAGCAACCGCCAAACACTTGGCCAGCCTCGGCGCAAAAGTCGTATTAGGCGCGCGTAGAGCCGAAAAACTGGAAACCATTTGTATCGCCATCACCGACGCAGGCGGATCCGCTACCTACAAGGTGACTGACGTCGTGGAACTCGAAAGCGTAACGGCTTTAGCCGCGCATGCGATCGATCAGTTTGGACCCATTGATGTGCTCATCAACAACGCCGGTATCAATACGCTGGGTGCGATCGATAAACTCCAAGTCGAAGCGTGGAATCGTATGATCGACGTAAATATCAAAGGTCCGCTCAACGGAATCGCGGCGGTCCTACCCAGTATGCAGGCGCGTGGAAGTGGCCATATCATTACCACCTCTTCAATAGTCGCTCATCAGGGCATGTCCTTGATGGCTGTCTACAGTGGAACCAAAGCGGCGATCCGATTTATTCATGACGGTCTGAGACAGGAAGTCGGAGGCAGCATCCGCGTCAGCATGGTCTCACCCGGCGGTGCCTACACGGAAATCGGAACCGACGATGATCCCGAAGCTCTCGAACACCTGATGAAGGAATTCGAAGGGCTCACACTCCTTGATCCGTTGGACGTGGCACGGGCATTTGCCTTCGCGATCAGCCAACCTGCTTCGGTCGATATCAACGAAATCATCGTAAGACCGACCGCACAGCAGGCGTAGACGCTTTCAGCCCACTAAAAGAGGCTTGTGGAGAGGGAACACAAAAACTTGAATACACCTCATAAGCCCTGTGGAAACTTCTAAAGCCGAATCATCTATCCCTCCCTGGAAAAAGAGCTTTTGGAGTCTCTTTGTCACCCAGTGTCAGGGTGCCTTCTCCGACAACGTTTTCAAGTTCGTCGTTATATTCACAGCGATGAGCCAATTCCCCGACGAGGCTGACCAGGACCGTTTGGTATCGTTGATCGGAGTCTTCTTTGCGGTTCCATTTATCCTGTTTACCATGACGGGTGGCTTCTGCGCCGACCGATTCAGCAAACGCACGATGGCGGTGCGGATAAAAACAGCCGAGATCGTGATCATGTCGCTAGGTGCCTGTGGTCTCTACTTTTCGAATCTCAATATCCTGATCGCGGTCATCTTTCTGATGAGTGCTCAGAGCGCCTTTTTCGGTCCGGTTAAGTACGGACTCTTACCTGAACTGCTCGAAGAGAAGCAACTGTCCTGGGGAAACGGCTACATCGGACTGGGCACCTTTATCTCGATTATCCTGGGAACAATCGCAGGCGGGTTTCTATTTGACTGGTTCGACAACCAGGCAGCCACAGGCGTCGTGTTGGTCGCATTCGCAGTAACCGGGTTGCTGGCAAGTCGCGGCATTCGGACAGTGGCTCCCGCGAATCCGGAAAAGAAATACAAGATCAACTTCCTAGCCGAGTTCTGGCAGCAACTCAGCTACGCCCGGAAAGAAAAGGTTCTCTTTCTATCCGTCGTCGGTAGCACCTACTTCTGGTTTCTCGGAGCTCTGGTCCAACAGTCCGTCATGATCTATGGTCGCAACGACCTGGAGCTGAGTTTTCGCAGCACGAGTATCCTCTTTGCCATGATGGCGGTCGGGATCGGCATCGGGAGTTTCCTCGCCGGTTATTTATCCTCCCGAAAGATCGAATACGGCCTCATTCCTCTCGGAGCAATTGGTGTCTCTTTATTCAGTTTCCTAATGGGCCAACCGGGACTGGGCACCATCCAATTCGGAGCCTATCTTGGACTGCTTGGTTTCTTCGGCGGGTTCTACATCGTTCCTATCAATGCCCTGGTCCAGTATCGGCCAGATTCGGATCGCAAGGGATCCGTCATCGCCATGCAGGCGTTCCTCTCATGGATCGGCATCCTGACCTCAGCGGGCGTCTATCTATTACTCAAAAAGATCGGCCTAGAAACGAGCGATATTTTTATCTTCATCGGGGCCATTACGTTTATCGGTACCGTCTATGTGGTCTGGCTATTGCCTGATTCATTACTCCGCTTGTTACTCGTTATCCTTACCCACACGGTTTACAAGATACGTGTAACCGGTCGCGACAATGTCCCGGATAAGCAGGGAGCGCTTTTCGTGTGTAATCACCTCTCCTACGTCGACGCCCTACTACTGGCCGCTTCCATCGATCGACCGGTGCGATTCATCATGGCACATGATATCTATGCGGTTAAATATATTAAGCCGTTTGCGAAAATCATGGGGGCCATCCCGATTCCGGCGACGGTCCGTCCCCGGGAAACCATTACCGCCCTCAACAACGCGAGAGACCAGATCGCTGCGGGTGAGATCGTCTGTATATTCGCCGAAGGGCAGATCTCGAGGACGGGAAACTTACTTCCGTTTCGAAAGGGATTTGAACGGATCATGCGCGGACTGGATGAACCCATCGTGCCGGTAAACCTCGATGGAGTCTGGGGTAGTATCTTTAGCTTCGAACGCGGTAGATTCATCTACAAATGGCCTAGAAAAATTCCCTTTCCGGTCACTGTAAGTTTCGGAGAGTCGATGCCCCCAACCACTCAGCCGTTTGAAGTGCGTAAAGCCGTCCAGGAATTGGCGACCCAGGCCTGGCCCAATCGAAGCATTCACTTTAAAACGTTGCACCGAAGCTTTGTCCGATCCGCGCGCCTGCATCCCTTTCGATTTGCTATGTCGGATCCGCGATCCGGTCGACTGAGCTACGGAGCCCTCCTCCCGAAGTGTATTTTCGTAGCCCGCCGCCTGAAGCCCGAATGGGAAAATCAGGAAAAGGTTGGCATTCTATTACCTCCCTCGGTTCCCGGAGCACTGGTCAATTACGCAGCATTCCTCTCAGGCAAAGTTCCGGTCAATTTGAACTACACGCTTTCTGAAAGTGGGATCGCTTCCTGTATCGAGCAGTGCGGGATCAAAACAGTCGTCACGTCCAAGTTATTTCTCACTCGCACCAAGCTCAGCATCCCTGGAAAAGTAATCCTACTGGAAGAGCTTCTCCAGGAACCTAAAACGACTGAAAAGCTAAAGAGCCTAATCATGGCTTGGCTCTATCCAGTGGGATCGATTGAAAAGTCGCTCGGGCAAACCTGGAGAACCAATCTACAGGACACAGCGACTGTCATCTTCTCGAGCGGAAGTACCGGTGATCCCAAAGGAGTTATACTAAGCCACTACAACATTGCTTCCAACGTGGAGCAGGTCGGACAGACTCTGGCACTCGGAAAACAGGACGTGCTTCTAGGTATCCTGCCCTTCTTTCATTCATTCGGATTCATGG
>CALGUT010000875.1 GCA_937920335.1 uncultured Opitutales bacterium | reverse complement strand
GTAAGCGGCCCTCATCGCTAATCGAGTAGAAACGGGCACGTTGTTGATAACCGGCCGGCGAATGATCCCCTAACGCGGATTTTTGCGCACGTCCGTCACCTGCCAGCACATAAAGAAAATTATACTCGAACCAAAACATGTGATTCGGGCTTGGCAAAAGTGATTTCAAAGCCGATCTACAACTATCTGAGCTACCAAACACGTCCGTAATAGCTCCCTCCAACACCAACGCGTCTACAATAAATTCCCGTGCCATTTTTTGTTCCGTAAGGTCGGCGCTGAACGCCCCAGCAACAGCGAGGTCGACCGTGAATTGATACCAGTCCCTCCAAAGCGCCTGATCAGCCGCATCCGAAGACTGACTCAATGCCACTCCCATTTCATAGGTATAGCGGCCACTGGTTTTAATCTCCAAATTCTGCCCGGTGACCGCTCCCATCACTTGATAGTTTTCTGCTGACTTACCGGATCCAGAATGGAATCCAATACTCACTCCAAATTTCTCACATACAACCCACTGTTTCGCGATCATTTCGCGGAGCGCTTCGTTATCAGGGTAAGGCATATTTTTCTGGAAACCAAATGCCGGTGCCACGAAATCAACCGGCATGTTCATCGCTTCACACAGGGCGAGCATGATCGCGGTCGTTTCCTGAGTCGTTAAACCTGGAAGTTCATCGATCGACAGTTCTCTTAAATACTTTCGCCCGACTTCTGTGGTGAAAGCCTGTTCCCGGGCTTGGCGATATTTTTCGTCGCGGGTCTTCATCTTCCTCATGGAAGGCCACACGTAGCACAATAACTCATTGAATTTAGATTCATCCAGATCAACACCTGCCTGCGCAACTCGATCGCGAACCGTACTAACCAGCCTATCGTCGATCTCGGTTTTTACATAACAAAGTCGGGATTCTTCAGAGTCAGGAGTGGACGTAAGTGCCAATTCGGGTGACAGATCGAAGGTGATATAGGAAGCCAACAAGCATCCAGCGACCAACGCGTCTTCTCGGCTGTCGAATTTTCCACCGATTGGCTGATGATCCGCATTAAAGCTCCAGGCAATTCGCCGATGATGAAATCCACCTTTCAATTTAGCCAATACACATCCGTGACTCATTCCTTCCACGGATTGCCCCTGGTGTCCCTCAGGGACATCCGTCCCGATAAATGGAAACGGCACTGATTCTAACTCATTCGCCAACATAACATCCACGTCATACACCAATTCGCGTGGAATACTATTCTGGTTAGCGGTCATACCAACTCCCAATTGGGCCATTGCCCAATCGACTCCTGGCCAATGCAAAGTCGTAAAACGAGCCCCGATCCCTAATGTGCTGCTCCCTAGCTGATCCGATGTTCGTGGAAATATCGTACAGTCACAGGAACATGATTGTGCTAGATTTTTAACTTTTATCAGATTCTCGTAGCTCGCCGGAAAGTAAGAGTAATCCTCGATAAGAACGCCATCCAGCAATACTTGATTAGCAGCTTGATCGTTAGATTCCAACCGCCAGGCACAATCCCCATGGGTATCTTCTACAAGGTGCCAGATGCCATCATCAGTGGTGAACTTGCTGGCCTCGTAGCAAACAATCCCATTATTTGCAGTGATGTTCGCCTTTAATGAGTCCCAATCCAGGCAAAAGTCGGGACTGACACAGGGGTTATCCGATATACGCAGATTATTCTGCAAAAGAAACTGATTGATGGCTGTCATAGGGTTTTATGAAAGAACTTAGGACATCGCAGTTATAAAAGAAGCAAATTTTCCCATGATTTTAAGACATTTGACTGATTAATGGTCCCGAGTGAAAGCCCTCGCTCATTTTGCTTGTCGGGACTTGACTTAGATAAGATAAATCCTTTCATCCCATTTTTCTTAAATGTCAGGGTAGCTCAGTGGTAGAGCAGGAGACTCATAAGCTCTTGGTCGGCAGTTCAACTCTGCCCCTTGGCACCAATTTCCGCAAAGGCCTTCGACTCGTCGGGGGCCTTTTGCATTACTTCATTTCACGAAAGCAGAGCTGAACACCGTTCAATGTATTGCCTCCGGCAATAGCTGTCGTCGCTACGCTCCTCGAAACTGCCCCCTTGGGCACCGGACCTCCGGTATAAGGAGCTTCTATGAACGACTACTCTAACTCCAAAAGGAAGTCTACCAAGCTGGCTATTTGTTGGTCAGTCAATACACCGGAAAAATCTGCCATTGGAACCTGCTCATAGCCCTTCACTAT
>CALGUT010000874.1 GCA_937920335.1 uncultured Opitutales bacterium | reverse complement strand
TCTCGAGAACCGGATCGTAGTAGTCGTTCCAGTGCCCCGCACAGAACCCGACAAACTCATCAAACCCTTGCGCATTTGGATGGTGCGGCCACTGCGATCCGTTGTGCCATTTCCCAAAACCTCCGGTCGCGTAGCCGGCCTCATCCCTGAGCAATTCAGCGATCGTAACCTCATCGCTCCGTAGGTTTTCCTCCCCTCGGGTTACTCCGAAAACTCCACCTCTTGATGGAGCTCGTCCCGTCAGCAAAGCGGCCCGGGTCGGAGCACAGGATGGCTCGACGAAAAATCGGTCGCATCGGGCTCCTTCGGCCGCCAAGCGATCGATGTTCGGGGTCTGAATCCAGGGGTTTCCGTGGCTGCCCAAATCTCCAAATCCCTGATCATCGGACACGATCAGGAGAATATTGGGCGGACTAGCCCCATGCACCTGAGTCAGGACTCCGGCTACGATTATACACAAGAAGCTTAATGCTGAAAGGAAGGATTTTATCTTCATAGTTTTTTCTGAAAGTTCACAGTCGTTCGAAGATCAATGCCTTGATGTCAGGCATTTCCATTCCAGGTTTCTTTACCGCTCTCAGTTCCAGCGAGTGAGTTCCTTTCGGTAATACCAGTTCGCCCGCATCCAGATCTCTCCACTCCCGAGATAAATAGGCGCCTTGAGTTTTAATCACCTGTTCCGCCGCGCCATGCGGCGCGCTCACCCAGGAATCCTGAATATGAATGTCAAGCGACGCGCTTCCCGCGCTGAGGCGAAACACCGAACCAACTCCGTCTTCGGGGCAGGCATACCGAAGTCGAACCCGATACCGTCCACCCGCTAGCACCTTGATCGGACGGGCAGCGTAGGCTTCGGGATCTGACCAACGCTCAATCCACTGATGGGCGAATCCCTTTTTCCCACTGTAATTAATCCCTTCGTCTATCCCCGGGAATATATCCATTTCGTGCGCCTTCAATATAACCGTAGGCCACTCCTCATAGCCAATCGGTAGCGGCAAAAGCACGGGCGCCTCGTCCGTCGCTTGCGCCTCCCAACCCCGGTAAGTTTCGATGAGCTCGGCGTGGATTTCGGGCTGCGCTTTCGCCAGATTATTCTTCTGGCCAGGATCCTCCATAAGATCGTGCAACATCGTTTCGGTCGCCCGGTAGCGGCTTGTCCGGATCGACCAACTCTCAGGCTTGCGCCAAACAAACAAGTTCCGGTCCGGCATCTCGAAATCATCCTGTCCGTAGAGAAGTGGCGTCACGTCCATCCCGTCCAACGGCAGCGTCTTGCTTTCCAGATTCTCCACCCCCGCGATCCGACAAAGCGTCGGCAGCAGATCGATATGGGCCACATTCGGCTTTACCACTGTGCCTGCCCGGATTCGTTCCGGCCAACGGACGAAAAGTGGCACACGCACGCCACCTTCGTGGACCGTGGCTTTCTGCCCCAGCATGCCGCCATTGAAGCGAGAGCCATTCGGGCCGTTGTCGGTCAGGAAGATGAATACCGTGTCGTCCAGAATCTCCAGCTCTTCCAGCTTCGCGAGCAAACGCCCCATATTGTCATCCACATTTTCGACCAGAGCATACATCGCCCGGTCGAAGGGATCTTCGACGTCCGTCCGATCTGCCCACTGCCTCCACGTGTCCACGGGCACACTCGCCGGTGTGTGCGGCGTGTTGTAAGGAACATAACAGAAGAAAGGGCGCTCGTCCGCTTCGTGCTCGCGTTCGATAAACTCAATCGCGTAGTCGGTAATGATATCGGCGATAAATCCATGCGCCTGGAAAGAGGTGCCGTTTCGCTCCAGGATCGGATCGAAATAATCGTTCCAATGCCCGCCGCAGAATCCCACGAATTCATCAAAGCCCTGCGCGTTGGGATGGTAAGGCCAGTTGCCACCGTTGTGCCACTTGCCAAAACATCCCGTGGCATATCCGGCATCTCGCAAGAGCTCGGCGATTGTCACTTCCTCGCCCCGCATAAATTCATAGCCGCGCGTTACACCTGTCACTCCGGTGCGAGTCGGGTAGCGACCGGACAATAATGCGGCCCGCGTTGGAGCGCACGACGGTTGCACGAAAAACCTATCGAACTGCGCTCCCTCATTCGCGATACGGTCCATGTTCGGGGTTTTGATCCAAGGGTTCCCGTGGAGTGATAAATCCCCATAACCCTGGTCGTCCGTCATCACCATTACGATGTTGGGACCCGCGGCAAACACCCTAGCCGTCAGGAGCAAATAGCAGAAAAAGTATTTATACATAGTGAAAGGCATTCGTCAGTTTTCAGTTAAATTGATTCAACATGCCTTTTAGCTGGGCCTTCATCTCTTTGAGCCGGGTTTCCTGCTCCGGGTGATTCACCAGGTTCTTCAACTCCTTCGGATCGGCCTCCAGATCATACAGCTCATCATAACCATAAGGATCACCCTGGTTGTCGGCTATGAGGTAGTGAATATATTTCCATCGATCCGTGCGAACCGCCTTCCAGGTCGGGGTTTTGGCAGCGACTTTTTCGAGATAGTATTCGGCCAGAAACGCCTTCCGCCAGCTCGCGTTATTATCCTGCAACAGGGGAACGAAGGATTCACCGTGCATGGGGATGACCGATTCCATTCCGGCGAGATCCAATAATGTTGGTGCCACATCGATGTTTAATATCAGTTCACCACGATTACTTCCCGGCGAGATCAGCTTGGGATATCGAATGAAAAACGGAACCCTCAATGCTTCGTCATAGGGCATGCGCTTGCCGTTGAAACTTCCGTGTTCTCCCATGAAGAAGCCATTATCGCTGGTGTAGATGAAGATCGTATTATCAAGTTCGCCCGTGCTCTCAAGGGCGGCTAAAAGCTGCCCGACGCCTTCATCGACCGCGGCCAGACAGCGTAGTTGGTCACGCACGATAGACTGAGGATCGCGTCCGCGTCCGCGTCTGGGTTCAGCGGGTTCCGGGCCGATGCCTTCCAGTTTCAGGCGATCGAGCCTGGGGCGGCTCCGCGTCAATACCGGCTTGCCGGCCAGATCCGCCTCGTTGGGTGGTGGCACTTGAAATTCATAGTCGGAATAGAGCTCCTCGTGTCGCTTAGAGGGAAGAAAGGGATTATGAACGGCTTTGTGTCCCAGGTATAAACAAAACGGCTTGTCATGAGGTTGGTTAACAAACTCAACCGCGCGACGGTTTAGGTAGTCGGTCATGTTGCCGCGCAACTGTCGGCGGGTGCCGTTGTCGTTGATGACACCATCGATATAGATGCCCTGGCCTTTGAAGCTGATCCAACTGTCGAATCCCGGTCGTCGCGAATCGTCCAACCCCATGTGCCATTTGCCGATGTATGCGGTCTCGTATCCCTGCTCACGAAGCTGTCTTGGAAAGGTCATCAGGGTGTGGCTGATGACGTCGATGCCCAGCTTGTCGTTGTTGAAGACCCGATGCGCGTGCGGATAAAGTCCCGTCAGAAAACTGGCCCGACTCGGCGAGCACAACGGGGTAGCCACAAAGAAATTATTGAAGGAAGCGCCTTCTTGGGCAATGCGGTCGATGTTAGGCGTTTTCAATACCGGATGTCCGGTATAACTGAGCTGATCCCAACGCTGGTCATCGGTGATCACGAACACGATGTTGGGCCTGTCCTGCGTGTCTCGTCGTAGCTCTTGAGCGGAGTCGGAAGCTTGTCGAATGGGTAGTGAGTCAGCCGCGTGGATCAGACAAGCAAGACCATTGAAACATAGTAGGGCTATAAGAAGGCGACGCATAAGAATAGGACTTGATTGTATCATACTTTTGGAGGAACGTGCGACAGTATCTATGCTAAATACGACAATTATTAGACCTAGAATCCTGCATCGTAAGCGTTCGAAGAAAACCCTACACAAACTCGCTTCTGAAAGAGATGCATGGCTCGCCCAGATACCTTCCTGGGGACTATTTCATCGAATTTTCGACGAGATCCCTGGGTATTACTTCTTCGCCAAGGACCGCAAGGGACGTACCATGATAACCAGTCAATCTGTCTTGGACCGCTACCAAATGGCCAATGAGGAAGAGATGCTCGGCTTTACGGATTACGACATAAATCCGCAATCCATGGCCGAACGATATGTTGAAGATGACGAACGTCTCCTCAAGGGCGAAGTCGATCGGATCGAGCATATGGAGCTCTGGTTTGACAAACAAGGCATGCCCGATTGGTACATCGTAACAAAGCTCCCCGTCCTAAATCGAAGGCGGCGCCCCATTGGCGTGATGGGCGTTCTCCGCCGAGCTGCGGAACAAGAGCGGAAATTGCCCGTTCTGGAAAGCGTAGCCAAGGCAGTCATCATTATCCGCAAGGAATTCCCGAGCAACATTTCTATGTTGGATCTGGCCGATGCTTGCGGACAATCGCTTCGCAGCTTGCAGCGCCGGTTTAACGAAGCGTTTGGAATTAGCCCACAAGAGTTCCTCATAAAGACTCGGGTGTCCGAAGCAATGAAACTCCTCCAAGAGACCAGTTTGACAGCGGCTCAAATAGCTACCCGATGTGGATTTGTGGATGCGAGCAACTTGTCCGACCATTTTAAGAAAAGGAGTGGATTAACTCCTACCGAGTATCGTTCGAGCCATCGTCAACCAACTCGTTAGTGTGGAGCCAGAAAAGATGACATGGGAGGATAGTCATCTTTTTTCTGCCGCGTACTTGAGTCTGGCGGAGAACTTGATAATTGACCCTTTTCCCTGTCGAATACTTCCTCTTTTTCGAAGCAGTAAACCATTTCTAATCCGTTCAACAGAGAATGCCCCATGCAAAGCCAACGATCTCCCTATAAACGTCTTCTTTCTATTTGTGCCTTTTGCTTGGTGCTGTCGGGTGCGAGTTGGGCGGAAGATCACGCCAAGCCGGATAACGGTTACAACTGCGTTCTTATGGGGCACAGCTTTTTTGTTCCGATGGCCAGGCAACTGGAGGAACATGCCAAACGTGCCGGTTTTGAGAATCATCAGCAGGTCGTGTCAGGAGCTGGAGGAGGAAAAGGATCTCCCGGAGAGCTCTGGAAGAATCTTGATAGAACGATTAATAGTCGTGAGGCCATCCGCTCCGGGTCGGTCAATCTTGTAGGGCTCACCGCTGCCAGCATAGGCAGTGAATTGGCCGATTACAAAAGGTGGGTTGATTTCGCTCTCGAGCATAATCCCAAAACCTCTTTTTTTATCATGGCACCCAGTTCTCGCTATCAGGATAAAAGCTTCGAGGAGTTCGAAGGTGCCTGGAAAAATACACACGCCAGGCTTCACAGCGGCATCGACGACTTGCGTAAGGCCTACCCGGAGACTACCTTTTTCTGCATCCCCCAAGGACAAATAAAGGTGGAACTCTGGCGCCTTTTCGACGAAGGAAAGTTACCAGAGGTCACCGAACTCAAGAGTCGGGACAACCCCAGTATCTTCAGAGACAACACCGGGCATGGAGGTCAAGTGGTCATTAAAACAGGAACGCTGCTCTGGCTTGCCTCCATATACCAGGCTGATCTAGATGAATATGATTGGGACCCCCAGACCAAGACCGACCTGAAAGCTCTGGCCCAGAAGATCGCTAAAGACGATCCCTATACCAAACATTGATCACTCTCTTGGGGGGCCAAGAGCGTAATAGATTATTTAACATGCTTCTCCCGTTGCCACCGCTACCTCCCACGATATAATAAGGAATTTCCCCGATGATTCGTCGAATGCTGTTCACCATGCCTGTCTTGCTGACTGGGTTATTGAGTTTGACCGTTGTCTTCAATGGTCTGCTTGCCGCTGATCGGCCCAACGTGCTTTTCGTCATCTGCGATGACCTCAACGACACGGTCGAGGGCCTGGGTGGTCATCCCCAGGCGCGTACGCCAAACATCGACCGGCTGACCCGGTCCGGTGTTCGCTTTGTGAACGCGCATTCCTCCAACCCGGTGTGCGGGCCTTCGCGAGCGAGCCTGTGGTCCGGTCTCTATCCGCACACGTCAGGGATGTACGGGTACAATCAGAACAGATACACCTGGCGGGACAGCCCCGTTCTAAAAGACGCCGTCACTCTGTTCGAGCACTTCAGTAAAAACGGTTACGAGACCTATGCGACCGGCAAGATCTTCCACAACAACCATCACACAGAATCGTTGTTTCGAGAACCAGGCCAGTACGACCGATTCGGCGTGGATGCTTCCTTCGGGCCGTTCCCCGCCAGAAACGGTGGCAGCATGTCCCACCCCTCCATGAAATCCCCCTGGGGCGCTAACGGATTCGAGGTGTTTGTTCCCTTGTCCGACGTGCCGCAGGTCCCGCCTGATCCGTCAAAGAACAAGCCCGGATTCGGCGGATGGATTGATAACGGCCAACCCTTTCGATATGAAGGCCCGAATAATCGCGACCTGATGACGGACGAACGTTCCGCGTTATGGGTAAGCGAGCAACTGGCTGCGAATCACCAGAAACCGTTTTTCATGACCGTCGGTTTTATGCGTCCCCACAGCCCATGGGTGGTGCCGCAGAAATATTTCGACCTGTTCCCGCTCGACCAGATCGAATTACCACCCTTTCTAGCGAATGACCTGGAGGATTGCGGCCAGCCCATCTGGCAAATGAAGGAAAAGGTAATTCATTACTCACGACTGGAAAGGCTTCGTGAAGCCTATCCCGGCACGGAGGGTTGGAAGCGGTGGATTCGCGCTTACCTGGCTTCGGTGGCCTTCGTCGACGACCAACTGGGTAAGGTGCTCGACGCTCTGGAAAATAGTCGTTACGCGGACAATACCATTATCGTATTCACATCCGACCACGGCTTCCACATGGGAGAGAAGGACCTCCTGTTCAAGAAGACCATTTGGGAGGAAAGCACTCGGGTGCCATTGGTCATCCACGCCCCTGGGATCGCCGAGCCGGGAGAAAAATGTGAACAGCCTGTATCACTGATCGACTTGTACCCGACCCTAATTGACCTCTGCGGGTTGCCTCGTGAACCCAACCAACATGGAAATGGGCGGGACCTGGATGGTCATAGCCTGCGTCCCCTGTTGACGAAGCCGGAAGCGGGCATTTGGGATGGCCCGCCTGTCGCCTTGAGTGTGATTGAAGGAGGAGTGCCAGTGGAGATCGGCGAAATCGCCCCGCTGAGCCAGCAGCATTTTACGGTTCGTTCCATTGACTGGCGATACAGCTTGTGGGCCAACGGCGAGGAGGAGTTATACGATCACCGCACGGACCCCCAGGAGTGGCACAACCTCGCAGCCGATCCCGACCATGCGACCATCAAGAATGGGCTTCGAGAGGAGCTCCGGAGGCTGACCGGGCGAGGAGAATAAACCAAGAGCAATTCCCAAAACTGAAAGTCCACCTGCTGATCATGCAGATAAAGGATTACATTGGGGTTAATTCGGCCGGCCTTGCAAGCGCCCAAGATACTCATACTGATCAAACGCATCCGCGCCGCCAATAACTCGTGGATCCTCGTATTTCTCCAGCTCGGAAAATAGTTTTTCTTTCAATCGCTTCAATGTACCCGCGTATTCGGTACGGTCGGCGACATTATACATCTGATAAGGATCCAGTCGAAGATCATAAAGTTCATCAGCAGGTCGAAGCCCAAAGGATAGTTGCCAATAAATTTGCATATCCGGCTCGTCCTTATGCTCGATGATATAACTCTTTGTGGGGCTCTCGTTGACTTCCGAATAAGTTGGCCCATAAATACTTCCGTCGGGGTGACCGGCCGGCCATCTTTCTGGTTTGAAACTGTGGATATATAAAAAATTATCGGTGCGAATAGCGCGCATGGGAGTCCCCCCCATATGATCTATTTGAGCCACGGTATGGCGTTCTTTTCCAGTGAGCACGTATTCACGATCCGATGACACACGTCCCTCTTTTTCGGAACGCAAAATAGGCAGCAGAGAACGACCGGTTGTTCCCGGCAGCATGTCGAGTCCCGTCGCTTCCAGAAAGGTAGGAGCCAGATCCGTCGTGCTTACAAAATCAGTTACGACCCGGTTCTGTGGAATTTGGGCATGCCACTTGATAGCCAGGGGAACACGCGCACCGTGATCATAAAGGCTGGCTTTTCCACGAGGAAACGGAAAGCCATGGTCCCCGGCCATGACCACGATGGTGTTATCGGAAAGTCCCTGAGTCTCAAGGAGAGCCAGCGCTTCACCCACCTGACGGTCAAAGCGTTCCACCTCCCAATAATAATCCAGAATGTCCCTTCGAACGGCGTCTACATTCGGAAAAAAGGGAGGAACCTGAACATCCTCCGGTTTCATTCCGGCGCGGATTCCCGAATCCAAAATATAGGGTCTATGAGGATCCGAAGCTCCAAACCAGAAACAAAACGGTTGATCTTTAGGGCGCTCTTTCAGGAATGCATCCAGACTTCCAAACTTTTTACCTGCTACTTCTTTTCCGCCATCCGAACCCGGACCGAAGCCCTTGCGATAGTGCCCCACAAAATAGCCGGTCTCCTTCAACACCTGCACATAGCTTGGGAATCCTTCCGGATAATTACCAAACAGGGCACTGCCAGATTTGAGTCTCCAGAAATGCTGTCCGGTAAGAATCGCATTGCGTGATGCGGTACAAGTCGGGGCAGAAATATAGGCATTGGTAAACAGTACCCCATTGGCGGCTATGCTGTCGAAAGCAGGAGTCTTGATCACCCTATCCCCGTATGAACTCGCGTGCGGCCAACCCCAATCATCGGCAATGGCAAAGAAGATATTGGGGCGTTCGCTTTCGTGATGATCGGCGAAGAGAAGTCCACCCACATTTACAGTCAGAAGAAGACAAAAGAAGAATATTCGTTTCATGGGTTACTTGTTTGTTCTGGTTACTAATTACCTGTTTCTTCCCGTGTTGAAGAGTATATAAGTTCCGCTTTTCCCGGCTACCGCTATATCGAGCTTGCCGTCATCATTTATATCGGCCGTGCGGATTTGCAGGCCTATGCCCACCGATCCTTCATCGATGATGTGGCGTGTGAATTTCAGTTGTTTCGGGTTCCAGGTGTAATAGTAGATGCAAGGCTGATCCTGGCCACCGGGGTCCCGGCCGTTATGCGCATGAAAGCGTTTGCCGGTAATCAGTTCGTCTTTGCCGTCCCCGTCGAGATCAGCCCAGTGGAGCGCATGGGGTTGAGAAAAACTGTCGTCGATCAAGTGCTCTTTCCATTGGGTCTTGCCATCTTTGGGCTCGAGCTGCTCCCACCAATGCAGGCCGTAGTCATGGCCGTGCCCGACAAGAATGTCCATTTTCCCATCCTTGTTCATGTCGCGACAGAGCATGGGAACGCTGCCATGAATGAACCAGTCATCATGGTATTTCCAGGGGGTTGTCATGGCATTCGATGCAGGACGTTCATACCAGCCGGCTTCAAATAATAAATCTTCACGCCCGTCGCCATTGATATCGCCAAAACCGAGACCATGACCGTTGTCGTCGGTGCCGATCATGATCTTTTGAAGGGCAGGCACCTCTTTGCGCACGGTGATGAATTTTTTGCCTTTCTTTTCCTGCACATTCCGTTCTTCCGTTGAAAACTTCCACGCAAGCAGCGGTTGCTTCTTGCCAAAGCTGTTGACGACCAGTTCCGCTATGCCGTCGCCGTCCAGGTCATGCATAAGCACGCCTTCGTTGCGGCTATTTTCCGTGTCTTGAAGCAAGTGCTTGGGCCACATCTTGCCCAGTTTCAGGGCATCGATTCCCGGGTTTTCATACCAGTGGGCTTCAGTGGGGAGGAAGGAGAAGGAAATGACGTCCATGAATCCGTCTCCGTTAACATCGTGAGCAAAGTCACAATTGCTTTGCACGTAACCATTCCAGTCTTCAATCGTGCGCACGGGGTGAGCAACAAAATCAGGCGCCGGATACCAATTGCGTCCTGCAATAACGTCCAGCTTCCCATCGTTGTTAAAGTCAGCGATGTCGATCCCTTCATTCCCATCGACCGTCAGAGTCTTGATCTCCCAATCGGGCGATGCCGCGTTGAGCGGAGTATGGAAAGTAAAGAGCAGCGTGAAGAGTGAAACAAGGGTTAGCCGATGGCCGATACCCGTTGCCAGGACCAACACAGGGACTGTTTGAGTAATGGTTCTTGTTTTCATATAACGATTTTAAATGGTGTACGGAGCACGTCGTTCGTAAGTGCGCAAGCCATTGGCCTCGGCATCGTTGACGAAACGTTCCTTCTTCGGATCAAAGGTAACTTTGCGACCCAGCTTCCAGCTGATGGCAGCTGCGAAGCAGGCCATGTGTCCGTAGCGAACGGCGGTCGAGTTACACACCGGTTGTTCACGGGTCTTCACACAATCGAGGAAGTTACGCACATGGTGAACCGGATCCGTGCCATAGATCTGGTCGGCAGGTTTGCTTGCTACGAGCTTGGAATTGCTGGCTTCGATACGATCGAAATCGCCGGCTTCCACCCAGCCTTCATCACCCACAAAACGTACGGGACAGGTACCCAGTCCGTCGATCCACTCCCCCACTCCATCGCGTGAAGAAAGACGCATAACCAGTTTGATGCCATTGGCATACTTTGCGTGTATCAGACTGTCTGATACGGTTTCAAATTCGATCGGTGTCGTTCCATCGGCATCCGCAGCCCACTGACAGAGGTCAATGGTATGCGATCCCCACTCGGGCAGTCGCCAGGCGGAGTACAGTCCCTTGTGGTTGCGCCACTTGCTTCGTACGCAATAGTCTTCGTTAAAATCAATCATGGGCGCAGGGCCAACCCACTTATCCCAATTGATAACCGATGGATCCGGCTCGGGTTGGGCGGGCAAGGGCTCCAGGTATTCCTGCAGCTGCAGGATGCCGGCATGCACTTCCTGGACCTGGCCCAGCTTACCGTTGCGGGCAAGATCGACCGCCAGTCTGAAATTGGGAACACTGCGTCGCTGCGTTCCAGCCTGGAAGACGCGCTGGTGCTTTTGAATGGTATCGTCCAGTTCCTGGCATTCCTGGATATTCATAGCACAAGGCTTTTCACAATAGATATCCTTGCCCGCACGTGCGGCGAGGATGGAGGCCGTGGTATGCCAGCGGTCGCCGGTGGCGATGACAACCGCGTCAATATCGTCCCGTGACAGGACGCCCGCCATGTCATTGTAAGACACGCAATCCGAGTTTCCGTAATGGCGGTCGGCCTTGCGCTTGATGATTTCGCGGCGCTCTTTTTGAGGATCGGCGATGGCAACGAACTGACAGTCCTTGTGCTTAAAGAAGCCATCCAGGACCTTGCGACCTCGCGGTCCCAGTCCAATGCCTCCAACGGTAATCCTGTTACTGGGCGCTACGTTTCCATCCTTACCGAGCGCACTGGCCGGTATAAGGGTGGGCATGCCGATTCCGGCAACCGCAGCGGTTTTTATAAAGGTACGACGGGTAGATTTGGTACTCATAGGTTTAATATTTAATTAGGGGCTGTCCTAGCTAAGGGTTAGTGTTTAGTTGATTTATACCAGTGTTT
>CALGUT010000873.1 GCA_937920335.1 uncultured Opitutales bacterium | reverse complement strand
CCCCGTGATTGAGGCTTTCAATTCAGGTGAAATATCCTCTGGCCCGACTCGCCCCGCCCAAACCCGGATTGCGGGTGCTCCCAACGCTACCGCAGTCGCCAGCACACTCTTCATATCAGGCGTCGAATCGGATAATTCCGGATCACAGTCATCGAAACGATAGTAGGAACCATAGGAGGCCACTTCGAGACCGGCCTTACGCGTTAATCGTCCGACGGTTTCCGCCACTTCAATAGCTCCATGAGGCACATGCACATCTCCGCCCCATTCAATGCCCTGCAGCCCATTCGCGACCACGAGATCTATGATTTGCTGAGGCGCTAATTCCCTAAAACTGATCGATACCAACCCAGGTTTTAAAATTGATTGCATAAGCACTACTAAGGAACACGGGAGGTATTACTTGTCCAACTCCCTGTATAGTTACAATAAAACTGCCACAGGCGTGATCTCCAAGACTAACCCTTAAAGGATGCTAACTCGTTTAGAAAACCCATCTAACCTTGATCCGGCCTAAGCGCCCCTTATCCTTCCCCATAAACCTGTTTCTCCCATGCCTTCGATCAAATCCCATTTCTTTAAACGCTTACTCACGTTTACCGCGATCACAACTGGAACGCTCACCGGTAACCCGCTCACCGCAGCACAGAACTGGCCAAGCGAAGCCGAACGAATTGCTGCGTATCAAGAGCGGTGCCAGCAAACCATCGACTACTACGTCGAATTGACGGAGCCAGAAAATCCGGAAAGTGGCAGTCTTTTCACCATCGCTGCAAATTTGGCAGCCGGAGAAAACATCGAATGGGCGCGTGAGCGGCTAAGAACTGTTAACAATCCACCGAGCGGCAGCATGTTCTGGATGCACCCGATGGTGTTAGCCATGTATGCGGGCAAGGATATCTGGAACGATGATGATTGGGACTTTATCCAAGAGCTTTGGCGCACCTACTACCCATTTAGAGGAGACACCGAGAATCACTGGCTGATGTATTACGCCAGTATTTACCTGGCGTGCCAGATGTTTCCGGACTCTGGACCCGAAGCCTGGTATAACGGTAAATCTGCCAAAGAGAATATGGCGGAAGCGGAAGACTACATTCGTGATTGGATCCGGGTTACCACCTCATACGGTCAGGGAGAATATGACTCGCCCAACTACATAGAGGAATACACGCGCCCGCTCGGGCTACTGGCGGGTTGGGCTGAAGATCCGGAACTACGGGAACTGAGCCGCATGATGATCGACTATGTCATCCTCGATTTCGCGGTCGAGAACCTCGAAGGCATGTATGGCGGAGCACACAGTCGCCTTTACCCGCGTTACGCTCTGAGACCCGGCTTAACGGCCGCCACCCGTCACGCCTGGCTCTTGTTCGGTCAGGGTGAACCTCAGCACAATGCCGGAAATATCATCCTTTCGATGTGTGGTTACACACCACCAGCCATAATCCACCGTATCGCCAGCGATCGAGATACTGCTTACGCGCAAGAAGAACTGAAACGCACGCGCTGGCGTCTCCGTAACGCCGGGCCAGACGCTTTCGAAATCGACGGACGTATTACGACACCGGTTTATAAATACACCTACGTCCACCCCGAGTACCTTCTGGGTTCATCGCAAGGGGGTCTCCTCCAACCGATTCAGCAACAGACCTGGAGCCTGATCTGGAAAGACGATAATCCATTGGAGGTCACGAATACGATGTTCGGTATCCAACCCTATTCCAATCCCCCTCGAGGGCACGATGTATTTCGCTTCAGACTGGGACACGGTAACCGATCTTATAGCTCGCTCAAAGGTCGACTATGACTCACCGGACAAGCTGGAGGGCGGCTCTCCCTATGAACACATTTTTCAGCACAAATCAACTCTGATTGGGCTGTATTCAATTCCGGATGACAATCGATTTCCCCATATCCAAACCTTGTTTTCCCGAGACCTGAAAGACCGAACGGAGAGTGAATCGGGTTGGATTTTTGCACAGGGAGGCCCCATCTATATTGCCTATCGCCCATTCGCTCCTGGTGAATGGCGCCCCGTTGACTGGACCGGTCTCCTAAAGGGCGGTGCAGGCGGTTGGTTCAGCACCAACTTTGAGGAACTGGCAGCCGGCAGTGAATTCTATGTCAGCGAGTCATTGAATAACGGATACATCGTGCAAGTCGCTCCAACCGCGGATTTTGATTCCATGCAGTCTTTTCAACAGGCGATCACCGATCTACCACTATCCGTTTCCTTGGATCCGGTTCCCACGGTGAGTTTCACCGGACTCGATGGAAGTGAACTCAAAGCGAGCTACGGAAAAGAACTCTCCGTCGACGGTAAAACGATTCGCTACGATGATTGGAGGCTCTTTGACGGCCCATTCTCCCAAGCCGACAGAGCGAGTGAGAAAATAGAGATCATTCATGGCAACGAACGCCTCACCCTGGATTTCAAAAACACTACCAGCACAACCACTTTTACACCGGACCGATGAGCACTAATCGCATTCTTCTCTTCTCATCACTATTTCTCGCCTTACTGGGTCTCCGGACTAGTAGTGCAGATTCGCAAACAGAGCTGTTTGCTGCGATGATCATGACCAAGGCTCA
>CALGUT010000872.1 GCA_937920335.1 uncultured Opitutales bacterium | reverse complement strand
AGTAGGGCGATAGTTGGTGAAAGGAGGTAGGCTGAGAATTCAATACATCGGTTACAAGGCGATAATTATCAGGCCATGGACTTGGCGTTGGCCAATAGCAATCCGCAGCTTTGGGGGCTTTATCGAGTAGGCCGAATGAATTGTCCTCTAAATCCGCCTTGAAATTTACCATTTCTAAAAACGACCGTTCCCCGGATCATCGTAGTTTCGACTGAAAACGATGGTGTTGCGCCCACATAGGGGGAATGAGGGTTTTTGTAGTAAAGGCTTTCGGTTGTTATGGGGGCTTTATTTCTAAAATTTGCGATAATTAAGTCTGCATCCATTCCCACTTTTAACGAGCCTTTGTTTGCGAGGCCAAATCTCTCCGCTGGCTTTTCACTCATTAACTTCGCTGTCTGGCCCAGGGGGATCTGCAGTTCTTCGTTCAGTAGACTGTAAGTGAGTGGGCCAGAATGTTGCAGGCTGGATATACCTCCCCAGGCGTCAAAGAAGGTTGCGCCTTGTTTCATTGCAGCTGGACAGGGCGAATGATCAGAACCGATCGTATCGATCTCGTGAGATCGGATTTTCTCCCTTAGTGCGACCACAGTCCCTTCGCCCCTCAATGGAGGTGCGCATTTTGCCAATGGTCCTAGTGAATCGAGAGCCTTACTCGTCATGCAAATGTAGTGGGGGCAGGTTTCAACCGTTATGTCTAAACCCATTGCTTTCGCTTTAGTGATTAAGTCAATTCCTTCGGGGCAACTTACATGGACAATGTGGATTGGGCATTCAGTTTCACCTGCCAGATCGATGGCTTCTTGTATCGCAAGTAGTTCTGCTTCGATCGGTCGGGTGTTCAGAAAGTCTTTTGCCGTTGTGGTTCGTCTGAGTATAGCCTCACTGGATAATCGAGTGGTTAGCTCATTGTCTTCCGCGTGCAGTGCGAGGCGCATGCCAGGCAGCTTACTGATCATTTGCATACCTGACTTAAGCGTTCCGTGATCGCTGTAAGGAAATTCGTCCAGACCACTGTTAGACATGAAGGCCTTAAATCCTATAGCCCCCGCTTCATAGAGCGGTTCTAAATTCTCTATGTTTCCGGGAATAAGGCCTCCCCAGAGCGCGAAGTCCGTTATGCAATTTTTGAGTGCGCAGCTTTTTTTTACTTCGAATGCATCGACGGTGGTTGTCGTTGGGATCGAATTCAGCGGCATGTCAAAGAGGCATGAGATACCGCCTGCTACTGCTGCCTTCGAACCGGTTTCGAAGCCCTCCCAATCTGTGTTTCCGGGTTCGTTGATGTGGACATGGCTATCGATTATTCCTGGAATCACGATAGCACGGTCGGCTACAATCTCCTGATTAGAGCTACCGGTCAGCTCGGCTTCAATAGCCACAATCTTTCCGCCGGCGATGCCGAGTTGCTTTTCTACAGGGCCATCGGGTGTTACGAGGGTTGCTCCCTTGATGATCGTATCGAACTGTGACATGGTTTAGCTACCTCGATAAACGCTATAACTCCATGGGGATGCTAGCAAGGGTACGTGATAGGAACCTTCAGGGTCGTTAATTCTAAACTGAACGGGCACTTCGCTTAAAAAGGGAGCTTCCGCTGCACTGCCATAAAAATAATCTCCTATGTGGAAGATGAGCTTATAGTCTCCGGCTTCGATCGTTTCGCCTGACAATAATGGTTGATCGGTTCTTCCATCGCTATTGGTTGTGGCTGTTAAAATATGCTCTTCGCCTGATTCAGATATCCTTAAGAGTTCAATTCTTACTCCTGAAGCAGGTTTTCCGTTTTTTGTATCTAATACGTGGGTACTTAGTTTTGCGCTCATAATAGAATCTAGGATAATAGGGCATTCAATCGATACCATGCAATGCGACATATTTGTTTTAACGCAGCTTGGAGTTCAGAATCGCTATCGTTATTAACTCGTTCTTCGAAGTTTTGAAAAATACTCGATTGCGTATGGTCTTTTACGCAAATGATGAAAGGAAATTTAAACTTCGATTTATAGCTTTCGTTGAGCTTTGTGATTTTCTCAAACTGTTCTGCTGTCAACTTGTCGAGCTGTGCGGATTGCTGTTCGGCTGCAGAAAATTCGGTAAGTTCGCCGGATATCGCCAGCTTACCTGCCAAGTCTGGGTGAGCTCTTATCAGTTCCAGCTTTCGGGATTCATCCGCAACTGCGAGTGTTTCGCAGAGGAACCTATGTAAACTCTCGATCGAGTTAAACGGCTTGCGGTCCCAAGTGGCATGAGGAATCCAGGGGGAGTGTTCGAAGATTTCTCCAAGGGCCGTTGTGAAGGCCGTTTGGTCAAGTTGATTGAGTGTGTCTAAATCCATTTTAGGCGGGATTAATTTTCAGGATTTATGGGGTGTTTGATAAATGCTTTATCAGCTCACCTGTTTGATCGATGGTTTTTTGGGTAGAAAAATGTTGAGAACAAGCGCGGTGATTCCTCCGCTTGTGATACCTGAGCTGAATACAAGTTCGATAGTGTCTGGAAGCGGTTCTAGTATGCCTGGTTCAACGCCGATGCCGATACCTACGCCAAGTGAAACCGCGAGAATGAGCAGGCCGCGATGATCCAGGTGTGCTCGCATGATGATACGTATTCCGGCTGTAGCAATAAGCCCAAATAGAAGAATAGTGAGTCCACTCATTACTGGAGGAGGAATACTTGCCAGCCAAGTCCCTACAACGGGCACGAGACCAAAAAATATAAGTATACCTGCTGCGAAGTATCCAACTTGACGGGATGCTATGCCTGTTAACTGAATGACCCCATTATTTTGTGAAAATGTTGTGTTTGGAAACGAATTTAAGGCCGCTGCAACCATGCTGTTTATTCCATCAGCCAGCACACCTCCTCGAATGCGTTTCCAGTAGATAGGGCCACTGGTCGGTTCGCCAGAAAGTTCGGAGCACGCTGTAAGGTCACCCATGCTTTCTATGGCCGTGACGAGGTAGATAAACGCAAATGGCAGTACGAAGGCCCAGTCGAAAGCGATTCCATATTTAAATGGTTGGGGGATGGCGATCCAGCCTCCGGTTTGCTCCGGTGTATTCACGAGCCCCATAAACATACAAAATAAGTAGCCAGCTAATAATGCGAGAAGGGCTGCGGACATTCTTGCCCATGCGATATGCAAGGAACTCAGCAAAAGGACGAGTCCAAGAACTCCTCCGGCGATTACCAGATTCGTGATTGGGTGGAGTGTTTCTCCATCAGGTGGACTCATGCCGCCCAAAGTCGTGGGAATTAGAAGTAGCCCTATGAGTAATACGACCACACCCGCTACAAGAGGTGTAAAAACCTTTTGTAGTTTTGGTAAAAATGGAGCGAGTATAATCTCAACCGGGGCGAGTAGGAGGCACATCCCGAGCATCAGTGGTAGTCCACCAGCTTGTCCGGCTAGAATTAGTGGAGTAATGAATGCGAAGCTGGTTCCTGTCATGGATAGCAATCCGGAGCCTATATGGCCCCAGGCACGGACTTGTACAAGCGTTCCAAGGCCGCTACATAAGAGGGACATACTAATGAGGTAGGCCTTTTGGTCGAACGGAAGATCGAGAACGCTTGCGACGATGGTTGGAGGAGTAATCGTACCGACAAACATCGCTAGCACCTGTTGCAGGGCAGCGATTAAAGCCTTCGGTGCCGGAAGTACATCATTGAGTCCGTAAATGATGGTTTGAGTGTCTGAATGGGTGTTCGATTCGTCTTCGCTCATTGTGGATTGATAAGCAGTTTAACTGCCACCTTGAGAACCGTGTCGGGGATTAATGGGAGTGCTTTTGCTGATGATAGGGGTTAGCAGAAGTAGGCCGCCCACCAAAAGGTATCCTACGGCATACTCCCAGGCTGGGAACAGAGATGCGAATGAGTGTTGATCTGCCGAAAACAGCGAAAGCATGGGAAGATTAATTACAGAATCTGTACCGGTTAACTGATACGAATGCATTAGGCCCAGTATGGATAAGATGGCACCAGAGAAGCTCCACCAAGCTGCTAGTTTCCAGCGACGATCCACGATGTAAACAACAATGGCTGACCAGATCATCGCGGAATATAAGAATCCTTGTTCGAGGGCAAATCCTCCTCCGATAAAGGCTCCCGAGTTGTGAGCATTCAACAAGGCGGCCTCTGTTATGGCAGGTGCTTTGTCTGCTGCGGTGTTTACAGCATTCATGGATGCTTTTATGACCAACATAGTCCAGGCTGCCATCCCAGGCAAAATACCTACCACTACGGCAACCATGTGTCTTTTTTCAGTTACTTCGAATGCTTGGCTGGTTATTATAATACCGATCCATAGGATGATTGCCAATCCGGCTTCAGCTGGTATCGCCCAAGTTAATACGGACATAGTTCCAGTTAAGCAAACAAGGGTGAGAAATACGCCGTTCAATATGGAGTAGCCGGCTCGTGAGCCCAGGGCCTTCCAGGC
>CALGUT010000871.1 GCA_937920335.1 uncultured Opitutales bacterium | reverse complement strand
CACTTTTGATTGGCACTTATGCCATGGAAAGTAACCGAACCGATGAACGAAAAAGGGGGGTCAGGAAAGGGGTCGAACGCAAAATGCTAACATTCAGTAACGCCTTGGCGACTTGTAGGTCTCCTTATTATGAATTTACGGGGTTATCCTTGCCAAATGAAACATCGATAACGACAACGATCAGGATTTGAAATACAGGGAGGTCTCATAGAGGCACGGGGTGTACGGAGCTTGTTCTGTAACTTAGTCGATCCCTACTTTGCGGCTTTTTGTTGAATCTTCAGTACCACGAACTCCGCTGGTTTCAGTGGGGCGAATCCGACCTGCAGGTTAAACAGACCCTGCGCGATATCATTCGCGGTGGTGGTATCACGGCCACATTTGACAAAGTAGGCTTCCTTGGCAGTGGATCCCTGAAAGGCACCCTGGCGGAAAAGTGACTGCATGAATGCGTTCACACTGAGGCGGATCTGTGACCACAAGGTTTCATTGTTGGGCTCGAAGACGGCCCACTGAGTCCCCCGATAGAGACTCTCTTCGATAAACAAGGCGGTGCGGCGCACCGGCACATATTTCCATTCGGAACCAGAGGTATTGCCTCCCTGAAGGGTTCTGGAACCCCAGACCACCTGGCCCGCAGATGGCAGCGTCCTCAGGGCATTGATCCCTTCGGAATTCAACTGTCCGTTTCCTGGGTTAGAAATAGAAACGGCGAATTGCGAGACACCCACCAACGTGGCCTCCCTTCCGGCAGGGGCTTTCCAAACGCCGCGTCTGGAGTCGGTTCGGGCATAAATACCAGCAATGGCTCCTCCCGGTGCAAAGGTCGCCAAGGCATTCCCCTGCAAAGGATCCGTTTGACGGAGGCGTGGAAAATAGACGGCCGCGTTTTGACTGCGGGTACCCAAGGTCGACATACCTGCTACCGCCGCGGCCACATGGGTCCAGCTGGTTGGCGGATCCAGAATCAGAAACGCACGACGCCGCTCACAATAAACGGCTGCTTCCGTAATCACCGACGTATCCACATCGCCGCTACTGGTGTAGGGAGGTATGACCAGGAGATTGAAGTGATCCGCACGCTCAAGCGCGTAAAGCCCTGTCATATTCGACTGGGTTCCCGGTCCGACAAAGTCGGAAAACGTGAGCACCGAATTCCCGTCGCCCACACGAACGATTAGGGCTTTGCTTCCCCCATTCAAAAAGAAATCGCGGATCGAGTAACCGAGACTACTGCCTAGCTGGAGTCCTCCAAACGTCGTCTCGAATTCGCCAAAGGATGAAATAGGTGTCGGGTCGTTGAGGGGCCCGGAAGCCGCTTGTCCGATAAAGGCCGCGATGGAAGTGTCGACCGTAGGAATGGTCCTTACACCGCTCGGAACCTCCTGCACATAGACTCCGGGAAAACTGACTGCCTTCGAGACCTTTGCCCTCAAACGACTCTTTCGGCTGATCCCGGCAATATCGCTTACTAGACGATTTGGTTTTTTGATCCTTTTCATAGGCTATCCTTTCAGTGAGAACGCGGGTTGATCGGAGGGAATAAGAGAGGGAGCTGCATATCCGGAAAGACCGCAGAAAAGTGGAATCAAAACGAAAGGGCAAGGAGCAACTCCAAGCAGTTGAGTTCTATGTTAAATAAGTAGCGGTAAACTGATGATCGGAAGAAGGAAAGGAAACCTTCCGCGTTTTTGGTTAATTGGTCCCAAGTTATTAGAGGAAAAAATATTCGGTTCCAATCAAGCTATGGGGTCCCTTCTCGTGTTCGCTCAATCAACCATATGGTTGGCTTCCCTGGCTTCAAGAATCTTTTCCAAAAGCGCGGGAGCGCTGGTACGGCCAAGAGGGAAGCCACCGTTGGCCATGAATACCAGCCCGATATTTGCTTCCCTGGAAAACGTGAAGAAAGTAGCGTATCCATCGATCCTTCCATTGTGCCCGACATAGTATGCCCGTCCTTGTATCCTATATCTACCGACACACCCATACTATGTTGATCTTCTTGGTAATACACAGAAGTCAGATCGCAAACGACGGCAGCCTTGATCGGCAACTGGGCTGAGTAAGATTCGTCCAAGGCGAGCTGAAGGAGCCCCATCAACTTCGCCATGTCCTGCGCAGTGGAGTACATACCTCCGACGGGAGCGTAGCCTTGCAAGTCGGGATCGATGGCCGGTTGAAAGTTGGGAAAGTAGCCGGTTGCCTTCAGCTTAAGATCGATGTCCCGGGTATGAAACCAGGTCTGATGCATCTCAAGGGGCTCCAGGATTTCAACCCGAACAAAGGCTTCGAATGGAAGCTCCTGCACGGAACTAACCACCTCCGCAAGGAGGAGTATGCCCACATTCGAGTACGAGAATTGATCGATTTTCGATGCGTCAGTTGACAAGCTTGCCGCGCTTTCAACTATCTCGGCTATGGTGGCCTGGGTAACCTCGTCGTCCCGCTCCCGTAACCCGGGTTTGTGCAACGGCGGCAATCCTCCGGTATGAGTGAAAAGCTGCTTCAGAGTCAGTTTTCCGGCTTCTGTTTTCTGGAGAGCATCTAGGTATTGGGAAACTGGAGCCTCATAATCGACGAGTCCCTGGTCTTTGCAGAGCGCCAGGGCGAGCCCGACGAACAGCTTGCTGGTAGAACCCAGCCGAAATAACGAATCCTGCCTGACCGGATGGCCCAATCCGGGATCGATCAGGTCGGCGGGTTGATTGACCAACGCTTCTACATCCAAAGCTTCAGCATAACCAAAAGGACGGCAATGGACCAACTCTCCGTCTGCGACGATAGCGATCACCCCGCCCGGTGCGTAGTAAGTATCGGGAGTAAAGGCATTCTTGTCCCCCTGCATCAGTTTCAAGTTAGAAAGAAACCCATCCGTAACCGCAACGAACGTTTCTTCCCCTCGCTGGGCAGAACAGGATACAGCGAAGAGCACTAGACCCAGAAGAAGGACGAACCTGTGCCTGGTTCCTTTAAAGCTGTTGAGGTGGGCGTGCAATGGGTTCGGGAATTGACTCGGACATTCAGTGGAAATCAAGGCGTCATTTTTAGACACCTTAGAAATAGGAGCAAGCGTTGAAATTGAAGGGGCTCGCGCGGAGGCAAAGTATGCACGGAGCTGACTCTAGCATTAAATCAGGATTAGGATCTAAACAAAAAGGGTTCTCGCGCAGCGACGCCAAGCCGCAGAGTTGAAAAGGATGAAAGATAGTGGCTAATAAAAAATCAATAACGCTCAGGATTTGAAATACAGGGAGCTCACACAGAGGCACGGGGTGCACTGAGTAAAAGCTGTAGGAGTACTGAACATCGGATCGGTGTTCATCTCTGCTATCAGTGGTAAATTTTCTCCACTTTGCGGCTTTGCGAGAGTTAATTGCAGTGGATGGGACTCTTGGTGCTCTTCGTGGTGAAAGATTTTACGATTACGATAAAGATCAGGATAGGATGGTCGAAGGCCATCAGCTTGGCTTTGGTCCAAAGCTTTGGGTGATACTCCCAATCGCGTTACAACCGACAAGGGGGTGAGCTCGCGGGTGTAACTTTTTGGAGGCCGATCCGGTTAGTGTTAATTAGTAACCCAAATTCAAGATGAAAGCTGGCCCGCAAACCTACTGACTGCAGATCCGGGTTAGATTATTATGAAACTTAGACGTTTTCCAATTTGTATGCTCTGCGCACTGTGCACCTCTGTGTGGGGAGAGCCTGTTATTAGTTCCTGGTTTACCAGTGGATCCGGCTCCTACGCCCGTATCTATGAGACGCTGACGGACGAGATGAATCAGAATACGGTCACGACCTGGAGTCGCGGACAGGGTGTACAATCGGCGCCAACCTATGCCGGGATACATGAAATCGCCTATACCAATGATTGGGTCTACATTCGTACCACCAATCTAGCGAGTCACCTGATGGGGCCCTGGTATCTGAATGCGGCCAAAACCAATTTGTTTCCCAACTATCCGAATAACCAGGCCATCTTGTATCGTATCCCGCGTAATCCGGTGGATCCCACCACCGTCACTTCCAAAACGCTGACCGGCGGTGGCCCGATTGGATACTTTGTAAACGGGGTCTCGATCTTCGATTCGCGCGATGCGTTTTCTTACCGTTCGATTACAGGCACTGAGGTCAATGGGCCGCAGGGTGATCGTGCCTGGAATCGAGATGCCTATGTGAATGAAAGTGTAACCTTCGATGCAGGAAATGCGCACCAGGCGATGGGACGCTATCACTACCATGCGAACCCTCCCGGCCTAAGAAATCAAATAGGTGATAGTGTGTACTACGATCCGACTACGAACACCTACACCGAAAACTTTAACGGGAATCATTCGCCGATTCTGGCTTGGACCCGTGATGGGCTACCGATCTATGGGCCCTATGGGTATTCCGATCCCCTGGACTCAAACAGCGAGATTCGACGTATGCGGTCTGGCTTTCAAATCCGAACCGACATAGCCAGCACGGGTTCCACACGATCTGCCTGGCCGGCGTGGGCGACCCGCATCTATGCAGGAAACCGAACCTTCGCGAGCGGACCGAACGTCAGTAACCAATTCCCCCTGGGTCGTTATATGGAAGACAACGACTACCTGGGAGACCTGGGGCAAACGTATGGCGTGGATTTTGATTTAAATGAATATAATGTCCGCTTTTGCGTGACCCCTGAATTCCCAGACGGAACCTGGGCTTATTTTGTATGTATCGATGAAGCCGGTACGCCCGTATTTCCCTATAATATCG
>CALGUT010000870.1 GCA_937920335.1 uncultured Opitutales bacterium | reverse complement strand
GACCTCGGAGGTTTCCCCGTTTGATTCACGCAATTCGCTCGTTAGGGTCACAACCTTATTAAAATACTCAATATTTTTGAGAATTGAGATAACGTTCTGAACTCTTTCTTCGACAGGAATCGCAATTTCTCGCGCTGACGAGGGATCTGGAATTCTACGTAGTTGAGTTGAAACTTTTTCTATGAAAGTAGCTGGAAAGATAGTAGCTAGATCCAACAAGTTCTGTTCAAAAACTGGAACGGCTGCTTCGATTACCTTCATAGCCTCTTCGTTCGCTGAAATCTCTGACCTTAGTTCTTTCTGAGTGTTGTCCTGAGTTCCAATATCTTCTACCGCTACACCGATTTCTTCTTTCAGCGCCTCGATCTCCGTCTTTAAAAAATCGATGCTTTCAGTAAGTGTCTTCTCCTCAGCCAACCAAGTCGTCTTTTCCTGAGCAATTATTTGCCTCGTTTCCACCCAATTTTGGAGTGTAGAACGCGCTTTGGTTAATACTTCAGCTCCTTGAGAAAAGGTGATTCCGCTTAGTAAGGAGATCACTACGAGCAATGGAAATCTTTGCTTCTTGGTCATTGTGTTTTGTGAGTGAATGGGGAAATGGTTTAGATTTAGGTGGATTTTAATTTAACGTAGCGCTCTCGCTACATTTCTAACGGACGCCAGATATTCATCGATACTTGGCTGGGGATCAATATCCTGCGCTCTCTGCAACGCCCGAAGTGCATCGGTGTAACGCTCTTGCGCTACAAGCGCTTTGCCGTAGTGAAAGAGTGCCTTACCTTCAAACCTTGAAATATTCTGTGCACGCTCATATAAAAATTCAGCTTTTTCGATATTTCCATCCGTTGAATAATAATCTGCCAACAAAATGAGCACATCACCGTCGAGTGGATTCTGAGCCGACATTTCCTCAAGTGTCGGAATGATGTCGGCAGTGGCAGCACCAGACTCGGCCTGAATCTTAGCCTTCAATTTTCTCACCTGAAAACTAACCTTACTATCCAAACTCCCACCATAAGTCTTTTCGATTTCCGCTAATACCTCAGACGCGGCATCCACAAATCCTGATTCAATAAGAGTCGCTGCAGCAGCAATTGGTTTTTCAACATTCAAACGACCCTGTTTCTGAATGGCCTCTTTGTAGACTCCTAATGCCGCCTGAATAAACCCGTTTTCCACATAAATGTCGCCAAGCGTAATTAGATTTTCTGCTGAAGCCTTATCCATGCGCCGAAGCACTTCATAATTTGACGCAGCATCTAGTCTTCGGTCCAAGCCCAAGTAGGCATCCGCTTGCAGTCTCCAGTATTCTGCTTCTTCGGGGGCTCCTTCTATCAAACGATCGAATAGTCCTGCAGCATCCTGAAATTTCCGCTGAAACAAAATGCTCTTCGCCAAGCCATATTCCCAATCTTCATTTTCAACTTCATAGATCAGTGCTGATCGGTATGAAGTCTCAGCAGCAATAAACTGCTCTTTTTCAAAGAATAAGTAGGCCAATATCGCATATATATTTTTATCGACTGCCCCCAACTTGATGGCTGTCGTGAAATGAATAAGCGCCTTCTCCTGATTACCTAATTGGAAATAAAGAAATCCAAGATTCTCATGAGCTCTTAAGAAGTCTTTATGTTTCGTTATAGCACTCTCATAACTTTGCACGGCTTGCTGAAGCTGGCCGGCTTGGTAATACATGTTACCCAAAATCATATCGTAGGATGCATTCGAATCTGGTGACTTCGCTTTGTCCACCAACAGCTTCTGAGCAGCCGCCTTATCGGTTTGCAGGAGCGGCAGAAGCTCCTCCTCCAAAAACGTTTTATCCTCCGGCCCTACGCGAGGCTCGACCGTAATTCGCGGAGCATAAGTACCTATGAACCTATCTACGAAATCTGGATTACTCCAAGGATCCGCAGCGGGAACTTGCCCGTAAGTTGAAAGGTTGATTCCCAATATCCCCAGAGTTAGCAGAATAGTGGTAGTTTTTTTAGGTGTTTTGATTTGGCGTAACATGTGAACTAAGAGTTATCGTCTTAATGAAAAAGCTAATGGAATTCTAACGCGGGTCTTGACTGCTTTGCCATCCTTTTTACCTGGCTCAAACTTCCAACCGCTAACAGCTGCAATGGCAGAACTAGAAAAATCAGGATGAGGTGAATCAACCACACGTGCATTACCGGTATTCCCCTTTTCATCAACGATGAATATGATCGTGACACGACCTTGAATACCAGTGCGTTTGAGTTTTGACGGATACACCGGTGCATTTTGCACAAGCGGCTTGGGTTGCTCGTCCAAGTCAGCGATTTCGAAGACCATGTCTTCGAAGCTATCGGAAAGCTCAAATGAGTTCATATTGAAAGAGGCGCCGCCCATGCCACCGCTTCCAGCATTCAGAGCCATATCAATTTGGCTCAAAGAAACCTTTTGCAGCTCTTTCTGCAGCTCAACATCCTCTTCTGGAGCTTCCTCTTCTTCCGGAAGCTCTATTTCTGGAGGCGGCGGAGGCGGCGGATTCACCGCGACGCTAACTGCTTCGGTTTCTTTTAGATTCGCCTGATTATCGGATGCCCATTGAGTCAACGGCAAGGCCAAGAAAAGGGCTGCCGTTAAAACGAGGGATCCCAAATAGGGAAACGCTCGTTGTATTACTGTCTGTTTTTCGGGATGCATTTTCATATTTCCATGTTCAATAGATTGATCATGGGGTAACGTCTCTATTTGGCAGAAGAGGTTAGACTTATTACTACAGCTCCTCCTAGGCGAGCTTCGTCCATAACGGAAACGACGAGTCCTGCATTGGCGGCATCTTCAGCTTCAACTACAACTGGGGCTTCTTTATCAGCTTGAAGAACTTGGCTTACTTTCGGGCGAATCGAACCGCGATCGATCTTTTCACCGTTATAGAAAATTTGGTTATTTTTATCAACTTTGATCGTCACTGACTCCTGATCTTCGTCCTGAGGTTCAGGTTGGTCTACAGGGTTGGGTCTATCCACACCAAACCCAGATTCTTCAACAAAAACCGTGGTAACGATGAAAAAGATCAAGAGAATGAATACCATATCAATCATCGGAGAGATGTTGATATCGTTGTTATCGTCTCCGCCGGACAGTGATTTTCGATTTTTCATTTAAAAAAGTAACGTTCAATAGCGCGGGTTTACTATTTGCGACCTGGCATACCATTGATGAATCCGATCGAAGTCCGCTCCATACTACTGATCACGCCCTTGGCTTTTCTTGATAGTAGTGCATGGAAAATTAAAGCCGGAATAGCAACAATCAGACCGAATTCAGTCGTAATTAGCGCTTCGGAAATACCAGTGGATAAGGATTTCGCGTCTCCTGTACCAAAAATGGTAATCAATTGGAACGTTTTGATCATACCAGTAACGGTTCCAAGAAGACCCAGTAGTGGCGCCGTTGCGGCTGTGACCGCGATGAACGGAAGGAAGCGCTCTAACTTCGGTTGTGCCTCAATCAACTTCTGGAAAAGAACTTCTTCAACGTGCTCCTTATCCTTATCGTAATTGGCTACAGCAGCTTTAAGCAGGGCACCCACGGGTCCCTTGATCTTTTGAGCATACTCGGTAGCCTCTTCAGGTTTTCCCTGATTCAAAGCCTCCATAATAAAAGCAAGATCCTTAGGTCTCGCGCGGCGAACTCCTGAGATTTCGATGAATTTAAAGATGGCAATCAACAAAGCCACCCCTGCCATACCCAGGATGAAGATCATCGTCCGGCCGCCCTTTTGAATAACTCCGAACACGGTATCGCGAGCTGCTTCTATTTGAATCGCTGCTCCCAACGTTGCATCCAGCGCAATCTCCCCGCTCATGTTGGCAGAAAAATCGGCAATCTTCGGGTCTAGGATCTCTCCTACGCTTGTCACCGAAGGCTGAGATGATCCGAATTCACGAGAAGCCACACCTGCTACCCCGTCTTCGGGTCGTGAAAAATAGACAACTGGTCCCATAACGGTGTAGGTGCCTTCTTTTAGTAGTCCTCCCGGAATAACTCCTTTGCCCTTAAACTGATGCCCTCCAATAAGGTTTTCCATTCTTGTGAGGGCAGTGTCTACCACATCAAGCTGAGTTTTAAATCGTTCCGAGGCTGAAAGATTAATATCCTCCGTGGTTAACTTCGCATTTTCAACTGACTCCGAAAAGATTTGGAGTTCACTGATGTGCAAGCGGTTATCAAAAGCCCGAATGTATTGATCCATCAAACTCGTCATGTAGGCATTCAGGTCATTTAGGGCCTTCACCTCATTCTGCAATGAGCTTAAGTCACGATCCGTATTGTCGCGGCGACGCAATATACGATCCAATTCTGAGCGAAGAGCAAACGCCTGATCCTTTAATCGGCTTTCCTCAGCCTGAAGGGGCTGGCGCTCCTGAACAATTTGCTCCTTGAGAGATTCGAGCTGATCAATGGACGCCGTTAAATCAGCCTTAGCTGATGCAGCTACCTGATCAAAGGACTGTCCATAAAGGCTTACGGCAGCCAGGAGAAGAAGTGAAATAACGAGATTTTTCATTCGGAGAAGTAAAAGTGTAATACCGTTTAAGAAAGTGGTTATTTACCAGCAGGCAGAACAACAAACTCTGCAGGCATTTCGTTTTTGTAAACTCGTATGGCTCGACCAATCGGCTCAACCAGAGTTGGGTCTTCGGTCCATGTCCACCCATTCTCAGAGTCAACGATGCCGACTCCAGCGACGCCCTTATCTTCGTTCAC
>CALGUT010000869.1 GCA_937920335.1 uncultured Opitutales bacterium | reverse complement strand
TCATAAGGGGCACCTGGCGAGAGGCTGCTATTATGATGTCGTCACTTCGGCCTATGGCAAAATGAGCGACGCCTTGAGCCACTTTTTGTATTGTTAAAGCGTTGGGTCCGCCTGGAATAATTTCTACATCGAGACCGGCTTCTTCATAATAACCTTTGACGAGCGCCTGATAAAAACCGCCGTGCTCAGGTTGTGCATACCAGTCGGTTTGCAGAATGATTTTCTTGAGGCCGCTTTCAGATTCGGAACTAGACGACCCTCCACATGAGATAAAGCAAAGGGACAACGCTGAGGCGAAAGACAGGAGGGAGGTGCGAAGGAATTTGGATGTCATTGGTTTTTACTAATCATTGAGTCGTGCCATTTTCGTAGAGCAAGCCAGTGAATGAGATTCACACTGCCTACAAAGACGAAACCGATTGTGCAGGCGATCGTGGCGGTCGCGAAAAGTGCGGGGATTTTCACATTGGAGTTGTAGACGATTGTCATGAACCCAAGACCGGCTCCTCCGCTAGCGGATGAACCTACAAAGATATCACCGGTTATCGCGCCGATCGGAGCCAAGGTTCCCGCTATCTTCATGCCGGTAAGAAAATAGGGCATAGAGTAGGGAACTCTTAACAAGAATACCTCTTGAGACTTCGTGGCATTACATACCGAAAACAGATCGAGGAGATTGCGATCTGTTGAGACCAGGCCTTGAGTGCTATTGGCCACCACTGGGAAAAATCCGATAAGGAATGTGACCACTGTAATCGCCGTTAATCCAGCTCCGATCCAGATTACGATAATGGGTGCCAGTATGACGACTGGAGTCATCTGAAGAATCAAGACCCACGGATAAACCCCTTGCTTGAAAGGCAATGAGGCCGCAAAGATCATCGCAATCAGGTAGCCCGTTGCGACGGATGAGACAAACCCGATGATCGCGGCGGTAAAAGTGTTTTTCGTAGCCGCCAACAGGTCCTCGCGTTCGGTTACCATCGCATCCCAAATTTCCCCCGGGTAAGGTAATTGAATCCTGCGAATCGCTTCGGCGTCTTCTTCTCCGTAACCGTCGCTCGCCATCTTGTTTTGAACGATCAGTGATCCGAGTGTATACCAGATTACTAAGATCACCACCGTAGAAAGAAGCGGCATTATAACAGGACTGTATTTCTTAAAGAACATCTTTATTCTACGGATCGGAGTGCATGAGTGGCTTTAGCGAGTAGCTCCAAATACTGGGGAGTTTCTCGTAGTTCGGCGGTACGGGGGAAATCGAAGGGAATGTCTATGATCTCGGCAATCTCGCCTGGATTTGCGGATAGCACCACAATTCGAGTGGATAGGAATACCGCTTCTGCCACTGAGTGTGTCACGAAGAAAGCGGTAAACGGATCCTCCTCCTTAATCTGCAGCAAATCCTCGTTCAGACGATCTCGCGTCATTTCATCCAACGCTCCGAATGGCTCGTCGAGTAGCAAAATGCTAGGACCAACGGAGAGCGCCCGTGCGATGGATACTCGCATGCGCATGCCCCCTGATAGTTGCCATGGAAATTTGTCATCTGCGTCGGAAAGTCCGACCAGTTTGATCATCTTGGAAGCGGTCTTGCTGCGCTTTTCCTTCGACTGACCTTTGATTTTTAGCGGTAGTTCGACGTTTGCCTGAACGCGCAACCAAGGCAGTAAATTCGCGTCTTGGAATACAAAGAAGGATGCTTCACGGGCATCTATCGGAACCATGCCATCTACGGTTACTATGCCCGAAGAGTGTGGGGTTAGGCCACAAAGCGTTTTAAGAATGGTCGATTTCCCGCACCCACTGGGACCCACCAGACTTACGAACTCACCCTTCGCTACATCGAGGTTAAGGTCTTTGAGGACAAGCGGGCCATTCCCATAGCTCTTACAGAGATTCTCAAAGCGAACGATGGGAGGCGCTTTCTCGGACTGTTGACTCATGGTTGGTGAAATAATGGAACGTGTGGAGGAAGTATGGGGCGGCCGGTCTGAATAAAGTTTTAGGTAGCTGCAGTTCTCTCAAACGGATTGAAGTCGTAGGTCTTCATTTTGCCGGGGTTGAGCAAACCTTGTGGATCCATCTCTGCTTTGAAAGCACGTTTTTCCTCAATGTCTGGATGATTGCCACCCTCCTCAAGAACGTAGGTATGCGGATTCGCGATAAAGACTCCAATCTCAGCGCAATAGTCCATTATTTCCTGTAGGCGCTCGTTGCTCTTGTGCAGAATCAAAGGGATACCGCCGACTTGGGCATCGGGGCCCATAGCGGGACGGTGGACACCGGAATCCATCTTGGAGTTTCCTGCGACCCATTCGAGATGCATGAGGATCTCTCCAGGGAACTTGGCCCACAGCTTCTCCATTTTTTCTTTAAAATTCTCACCGAAACCAGCTTGTATGTAGGTGATCGTGGGGTCGGTCTTCATGGCCCATAGGGTCGTGTGATTCCAAGTATAGTCGGTAATGTAGGGAGGTTTTGGCGGGTCTGGAAACTCTACATCGAATGCGAGTCTCAGGCCTGCTGCTTCGGCCGACGTCTTCACCTCTTCTGCCTTGGATTGCTCCACCATAAGAAATGAAGCATGCTCGTTTTCTTCAAAATATTTTCTAAGCGGCTTGAAGTAGGTGGGAGTAGGGTTTTCAAACTGAGTCACTAGTCGTTTTTTAACATCTCCCCTTCGTGCGAACGCATCGGTCCAATCGAATAGTTTGTCCCAATCGGTATCGCAAAAAATCAGCTGTTGGTAATCGACCTTGGGAGCAAGTCGCATTTCGAGCTCTACCATGATTCCGTTTGTCCCGTAGGTATGAAGCGCTTTGATGGCATCTTTCTCTTCAAGCTTCACCAATCGAGGTTCGGGTTCTGCGCTGAGTATCGTTACCGATTTCACATTGTCCCCCATGATAATGCCACCCCAGGTGATGGATCCGATTCCTCCGGAGCCTCCGCAGAAAAATCCAGCCATGCTACTTTTTACCCAAGTAGAGGGGAGGCATCGCAGTTCATAACCCAGTTCTCGCG
>CALGUT010000868.1 GCA_937920335.1 uncultured Opitutales bacterium | reverse complement strand
AAATGCCTGATCTAGGTCTCCCACTTTTCGGATAAGTTTACCGGCTTCTTTGGAAGCAGTGGTCATCGTATCTCGATAGGTATTTGAGTCGTAAGAGTCGTTAGGACTGGACGACCACTTAATATCTAGCGCCTCCCGGCCTTTGATAGCAGCCCAGGTATTCTCGGCGACTACAGCGATACCACCGAGCGGATTAAACTCGGATGGTGCCATCGTTCCTTCGATCGAAACGACTTTGACGACGCCGGGAACTTTAAGCGCTTTCGAATCATCGTAAGATTCGACTTTGCTTTCATAGACGGGTGGATGGGCAATCACCGTGTATAGCAGGTTGTCGAGTTTTACATCGGCACCGTACCCGGCTTTCCCTGACACAATATCCATGCCGTCGATATTCAGGGTTTGGTTCTTTCCAATATAACGAAACTCTTTCTCGGACTTCAAGGTAATGGTAGAGGCTGCTGGTAGGTCACCGTCTGCGATGATGCCAGCGAGCTTACCGTAGCCGAGCTTCCGCTTGCTTTTCTTGTGTACGACCTCGTGCATGGAAGCACTGACCTCTTTGACTGAAACATTCCATTGATCCGCTGCCGCTTGTTCGAGCATGGCTCTGGCGGTTGCTCCACAGCGACGCATGGGCATGAACCAATGACGCATACTGCGGGATCCATCGGTATTTTGATTTCCGTAAGTGGCCTCCTCGCCGACAGTCTGGACAACGTTGCACTTGTCCCAATCAGCTTCGAGCTCGTCGGCTACGACCAAGCTGAGGCTCGTGCGTATACCTTGCCCCATTTCTGAGCGGGTGCAGGTGATATCGACGGTTCCATCGGGATGGATTTTAATAAACACTTTGGGATTCTCTTTGGTTCCGCCGGACATGCCGTCACCCCCGTATTTCTTTTCCTCGGCTTCTTGTGCCCAGTTCCAGTTCGCCGTGAGAAGAAGCACGCCGGTTGCGCCGACGCCTTTTAAGAACTTACGCCGATCCAGGCCGTGATTGGTAAATGAAAAATTGTGGTAGCTAGGTTTCATGCGGAGGCCTCCTTTATTTTGTCGGATGCCGAGTGAATGGCGGTCTTGATACGGTTGTAGGTTCCACAGCGGCAGATGTTACCGACCATGGCTGTTTCAATGGCAGTATTGTCAGGTTCTGGATTATCCTTCAGTAGCGCTGTCGCACTCATGACTTGTCCGCATTGGCAGTAGCCACATTGGGCGACACCTTCTTGAACCCAAGCTTCCTGAACTTGTTTGCCAATGGGATCGTCGCCAATCCCTTCGATGGTAGTGATCTTGGCGCCTTCGGCGTCGGAAATGGGTGTGATGCAGGAACGAATGGGCGAGCCATTCAAGTGCATCGTGCAGGCTCCGCATTGGCCGAGTCCGCAGCCGAATTTGGTGCCGGTAAATCCGAGAACATCACGGATTGCCCAAAGCAAAGGCATGTCCTCCGGGACATTGAGGGTATGGTTCTTACCATTTAAATTGATTGTGTGCATAAGAAGATAGAGGTGAGATTTAGAACCGGCGAGGGGTGATAGTCGACAGAAGACAGGAGAAACGTGATTTCAGCGCGTTGCGTTTGCAACGTCAAAGCTACGTAATAGGCATACTGTTCTTTGTACTGGATCCTGAGCCCGTGATATAGCCTACAAGTAGCAGTGGCTATAAAGCCATTGAGAATTCAATTCGATGGATACTCGGCTACGTTGCCTTCGGCTTCGCCGCCGGGTCTTTCCACCAACCGGTTGCTCGCGTCGTGCTATTTACAAACCATTCATGGAGGACGTGCCGTAGCTTTGTTTTCGTTTCGGCGTACTCCGGAGCATTCCACAAATCCTTGATTTCATCGGGGTCGTTCTCGAGATCGAATAATTGTCCCGAGTCCTTCCCAATATACTCGACCAACTTGTAGCGTTTGTTTCTCACCATAAGGGAGTGGTCGAGGTCTTGGAGCATGAGGTCCTGTGCATGTTCTGAGAATACGTATTCCCGTTCCACAGCTTCAGGGCTGTCTTCAAGAAATGGAATGAGTGATTCCGCTTCCATCTTCGAGGGTGGTTCGAGGCCGGCGAGTTCGAGGATTGTTGGGCCGATATCAAACCACTGCGTAAGCGCTTCGATCGTGCGGCCTCCTTTGTAGCGATCAGGGCTCCACACCACTAATGGGACGCGGACGGACGAGTCGTACATTGTCCATTTCTCGACCAGTCCGTGGTCGCCCAGGCAATCGCCGTGATCTGACGAAAATATAACCACTGAATTCTCCAGAATACCCGTTTCTTCGAGACGATTGAGGATTTTGCCTATGCTTTCATCGATCATTGTGACGTTCGCGAGGTAGTAGGCGCGTTGAAGCTTACGGGCCTCGTCTGATGCGTTAGGATCAAAGTCAATCGAATCGGCAAAGCGTTGGGTCAGGCGCTTCCGGAAGGTGTGCAGAGTCTCAGGCTGCGCATCCATCTCCTCCTGAGTGACAGGAAGAATCGGGAGATCTTTCTCCATGTATTCCTTCGTATAACTTTCAACCGGGTCGAAAGGAGGGTGAGGCCCTGGGAATCCAATCTCGAGGAATAGGGGTTCATCGTCTAGGGTGGGCTGTTTCTCCTTATCGATCCACTGCATTAACTTCGAATTGTCAGCTCCGTAAGGAGATTTGTTGATCCAGCGTATTGCCATATCGCCAACGAAGGTATCGGGGTGCAGATCTTCGGGAAGTTTCCACTCGTAGGCACCCTGACGTTCTTTGGTATCCGGCCAGTCGCGGTAGAATGGTTTTTCCGGCCGATCAAATCCACGAAGGTCCAACGCTTTGTCCCATTCGTCTTCAAAGATATGTGGGGTCCCTTTCCACATGAGTTCTGACTCTCGTCGCTGTTTGTTTTCAACCACGAAACGTTCGTGAAATCCGTGCAGCTCATTGTAGGGGTCACAATGCATCTTTCCAATATTGACACAGTAGTAGC
>CALGUT010000867.1 GCA_937920335.1 uncultured Opitutales bacterium | reverse complement strand
TCAACTTCTCACCTTTCTTGCGAAACGCGGAAAGCGTATATCGCCACTGTTGATAACGACCCATGATTATCCAGACCCCGATGCGCTGGCGAGCGCCTATGGATTGAAGCATTTAGCGGAGCAGATATTTGGGATCAGGTCCCGTATCGTATATCAAGGTGTCATTGGTCGGATGGAAAACCGGACTATGGCAAAGATTTTGAAGCTACCCGTATACAAGGTGAAACCCGATGATCTGACCAAGTACAAACATACTGCTTTGGTGGATACTCAGCCAGCGTTTGAAAACAATTGGTTTCCAAAGAACCGGAAAGCCACGATCATAGTAGATCAGCATGTGTCGGAGGTGAAGCCAGCCGGAGATTGTGTCATCATTGATCCGGATTGTGGGGCGACAGCCATCATTATCGCGCAGGCACTGTTGTTAAAAGAGGTAGAGATTCCATCGCGCTTGGCGACCGCTTTGGCCTACGGAATCATTTCGGATACGATGAATTTGTACCGCGCCAATAAACCGGAAGTCATCGATGTTTACCTAAAGGTAATACCTTTTTGCGACCTTAAGGCACTGGCTCAAATTCAAAATCCAGTGCGCTCGAGGCGTTTCTTCGCGACGCTGGGAAAAGGAATTGAGAATGCGATGGCGCGATCTGGGCTTATTACGGCACATCTTGGAAATGTCGAGAACCCCGACCTAGTCTCGCAAGTAGCGGATTTCCTATTGACCTACAGGAGTATGAAGAAGTCGTTTTGCACAGGACGTTATAATGGCCGATTGTATGTGTCACTTAGGATGGATAAGTCTTCTATCAACGCTGGTAAGGCGCTGAGGGATATATTTGAGAATCGCGGTGAAGCGGGTGGCCATGACGACATCGCGGGAGGAAGTTTTGAAGTCGGGGAGACGGCAGAAGCTGATGAATGGCTTGCCGCGGAGGAGATGATGGTAAAACGTCTATTGAAACGCTTCCGTATTCGTACTACGAAAGAACCCTATTATCCCTTTAGGCAGGCAGCAACTATTTCAAAAACATGATTCCGCGCATACTAGCACCATTCCAAGAGATCGGTTTCTCCGGCTTTCTGGATATCCTTTTCATGACGCTTTTAATCTACACACTGCTCGTTTGGTCGAAACGTACGCGGGCTGCATTTGTGTTAACGGGGATCCTTATTGTCGCTGGTATCTATCTGCTGGCTAGACAGTTTAATCTAAACCTTACGGCAGCGATCTTTGAACAGTTTTTTGCGGTTATCCTAGTTGCTTTGGTAGTCATTTTTCAGGGAGAGCTCCGCTACTTTTTCGAACGGATTGCGGTCTGGAGTTTTAATCGACGACTACTGGGAAAAGAAACCGTTCGCCTAACACGGGAAGAGGTTCAGATCCTTGCGAAAACAGTGTCTGACCTCAGTCGTGAAAAAGTGGGCGCCCTCATTGTTATTCGTGGTAAGGATATGATAGTCCGACATCTGGAAGGTGGACAGGAATGCAATGGTAAGTTGAGTGAGCCACTTCTGAAGAGTATATTTGATGCTCATTCGGTGGGGCACGATGGAGCCGTGATCATTTCGGAGAACCAAGTGGCGCAGTTCTCGGTGCAGCTGCCGCTCTCCAAGAACACCAGTAAAGTTGCGAAGGGTGGAACCCGGCATTCGGCGGCCCTGGGACTATCTGAATTGTGCGATGCGCTTTGTATAGTAGTTTCTGAGGAGCGAGGGACGATATCGGTTGCCAGAAATGGGGAACTCAAAACGGTTCGAAATGCGGAAATACTAGCCCAACAGTTGGAAGAGTTTTACCATGCCATGGATCCAAAATTGGAGGCGAAGCTGTGGGAGAACTATTTAAAACGCAATTGGCGTGATAAGTTGATCGCGCTTACGTTGTCCGTCGCATTGTGGTTCGTTTTGGTGAACGGCTCGAAGACGGCTTACCGAACCCTCTCAGTACCGGTTACTTATACCAGTATCCCTGCGGAGTGGCAGGTTGAAGAAGTTAGACCTGCTGAAGTCGAGGTAACATTTAGGGGAGTGCGCAGGTCTTTTTATTTTGTGCGTAAGAACGACATTGAAATCAGTGTGCCTTTGAAATTGTTGGCAGGTACGCAACGAGTGCGCTTGAGTCCGCGGCAGATGACGTTTCCTAAAAACTTACTCCTTGAAACCATCGAGCCGAATCAAGTTGAGATCGTGGTTAGCGAAGTCGTGTCGGAAGAACCAGCAGACGAAGTGAAACCTAATCCGTAGTCGGACTCATCTCCTTCGCTATTAAGGGAAGCTTTATTGGTCGCCGTATTTGTCTTCGAATACTTTAACGGGATCCCAGTCAGGCTTATTGTAGAGTTTCTTTTGCTTCTCAAATTTGCTGTTCGGGTAATAATCGAAGATATCCCCCTGTCCAAGTATGCGAGGGTCGCCTTGAGCTTTGAGAGCGGATTCGAGTTGTTTCCAAAGGCGGTTTTTAATCGCCTCAAAGGCCGGATCATCGGCCAGGTTCTTTACGCAATGGGGATCGTTGAGGATGTCATACAGTTCTTCTTCTGGACGGAGGCCGAAACTCATTTCGAAGTACTCGTATTCCGGGTCTGAAGGTTTTAGGTCGGTCAGGTAGGATTTGGTAGGAGAGTTGTCGACGTTCATGTATCCGTATTCTGGATTGCCGGCTGGCCAACGGTGGGGGAGTAGATTGCGGCTATAGAGAAACGAATCATTGCGAATAGCTCGGACGGGGTAGGAGACCGAGTAGAGTCCGTTATCGACTCGTCCTACATCGTGACGTTCTTTACCAAGCAGGGTATAATTGCGTTTATCGTCTATTCTTCCGGATCGCTGTGCCAGAAGTTGTGGCAGGAAACTCTGCCCTGTCATTTGATCTGGGGCGTCTACCTGAGTGAGGTCAAGTAATGTGGGTGCAAGATCAGGAAAGGTAATGAAATCGGATACGACTCTATTCGGGACAATCTTACCTTTCCACATCGCAACAAAAGGGACTCGATAGCCTTCATCGTAGATCTGTCCCTTCACTCTGGGAAATGGCATGCCATGATCGGACGTTGCGATGATTAAGGTGTCTTCCAATAAGCCCTTTTCTTCGAGCATAGCGAGCGCTACGCCGATCTGTTTATCATACCATTCGACTTCGATTGCATAGTCGGCGAGGTCACCTCGGATGGTGTCATTATCGGGGAAGAAGTCTTGAACCGTTACGTCATCGAGATTGCGCCCATCTCTTTTCCAGGAGTCCTTCTCATATTTTCGGTGAGGTTCCTTGGTTCCCAGCCAAAAGCAGAAGGGTTTGTCTTGGTCCCATTCACCAAGGAAGTCTGCGAAGTTTGCGGGATAGTCGATTTTACTTATCCCATTGTAAGGCACCTCTCGCATGCGTGTATTGTAGGGATATCCAGCGGGGTTCGATTTATTACCAAAGTTGTTTTCAGCTACATTCTCACCTCTCCAGGTACCGGGTCCCCAGCCCTTACCTGTGAATCCTATGAAGTAACCTGCTTGCTCAAGCAAGAAGGGGTAGAACAACCACTTGTCTGAAAGGATTGGATTATGGTTTGTCGCTTCTTCCAACTGCTAGGAATAACGGCCGGTCAGAAGACAGGCACGAGCCGGCGCGCATTTTGGGTTATTATTGTAGGCGTTGGTGAACAGGGTCCCTTCTTTCGCCAACCGGTCAAAATGAGGGGTCTCAATATAGCTGGCTCCGTAGGCTCCGAAGCTGTTGCGTGAGGCATCATCAGCGATAAGGAAGAGGATATTGGGGTGTGATGCTTTTAGATGCTGAAATGCAAGAATTGCTGAAAGAAATAATAGAAATAGTAGTGTGGATTTCATTTTTACAGGAGCATGGGTTGAACTAGGTCTTTTGTGAAGTATGTTCCGGCTACTCTTTGGATAAGGTCCTGAGAAACTCTAAGGCTCTTTTTTCCGACCAATAGTTTTGTTTATTAAATGAAGAAAAACCCATGTGACCACCGTGCTTTGGGGTTTCGAAAAAAAAGAAGTCATTGGCTTGAGCTTCCTGGTAAGGAAAACACGCCGGGGCGAGAAACGGATCATTCAGCGCGTTCACGAGCAGAGTAGGGATTCGTATACGGGGAATAAAGGGTCTGCTGCTGGATCGTGTCCAGTAGTCCTCCGCGCTTGAGAAGCCATGCATTGGGGCGGTGTAGCCGCCATCGAACTCCCGGAATGTTTTCATGCAATCGAGGTCCTTATCTTCCAATTGCCCGGGAAAGGCTTCCATCTTATGGCGGATCTTTTTCCTGAGTGTTTTGAGAAAGCGCTCCATGTAAATGCGATTGGCAAGGCTCTCCAGTCTGATAGAGCTGCTTTCGAGGTCGCAGGGTACTGAAAAAGTTGCTGCGCTTTTTAAGCGATCGTCTGTGGAATCGTGACGTTCGCCCAGGTATTTAAGTGTCATATTTCCTCCGAGACTGAATCCGATCAATGAAATATCAGTGAAAGGGTAATTTTCGTAGACGTGCTCTAGTACCGTGTCGAGATCCTCTGTTGCTCCGCTATGGTAGGACCGCACATAGCGGTTCATTTCGCCGCTGCAGCCGCGGTAGTTCCAAGCGAGTATATTCCATCCTGCATTGCTGAAAACGCGGGCCATACCTTGCACATAAGATTGGTGTGAGTTGCCCTCGAGCCCATGGGATAAGATCACCAAACGCTTGCTTGAGTTATTGTGTTTCCAGTCCAGATCGAGGAAATCGCCATCGGGTGTTTCAATGCGTTCCCGTTTATTGGTGACCGCGGGTACCTTACGAAAGATCGCAGGATATATTGTTTGAAGGTGTCCATTTGGAAGAATCAGAGGCGGTCGATAGCTGGACGTGGAAACCAGAGGCATTTGGAAAGTCGAATGGATATTATGCTTGTCGGCAAGCTCGGCAAAAGTGCTCGCCTTCTACGGATGCTGGAAACTTAATGTTCAACTATGTTCCGATACTCCAGAATTTCCTCGAAATGGTTACCGATTGTGATTCTTGCTCTGTTGAGTACGTCTGGCATCGCTGTGGTCGCTGACATGAAGCCAGATGAACACATCGCTTTTAAGACGGTTCCAGGAGAGGTTAGCGAACTGAAGCTTCACATGTTTTATCCTGATGGCTACGAGGCGAGTGGAAGTTATCCGGCGATTGTTTTCTTTTTTGGCGGCGGTTGGAATGGCGGATCTGCGGATCAGTTCTATCCTCAAGCGAAGTACCTGGCTTCCCGTGGGATGGTAGCGATCAGTGCTGATTATCGGACAAAGAAGAGTCATGGTGTTCTGCCGTTTCGATGTGTCGAAGACGGAAAATCAGCGATTCGTTTTGTTCGGCAGAACGCCAAAAAACTCGGTATTGATCCAAATCGTATTGCAGCCGGAGGTGGTTCTGCTGGGGGGCATGTTGCCGCTGCCACGGGAACTTTGGAGCGTTTCGATGTTGATAGGGCCCTGGATGTTAGTTCCGTGCCTAATGCTTTAGTACTTTTCAATCCGGTTTATGATAACAGTGCAGATGGTTACGGTTATGATCGTGTCAAAGACTATTGGACCTTCTTTTCTCCGATGCACAATCTCAAGGCGGGCCAACCGCCGGCCATTGTGTTTCTCGGAGATAGTGATGCCTTGATTCCGGTGTCCACAGCTACGGAGTATCAACGGCGAATGCATAAATTTGGTCTTCAAAGTGAGCTCTTTATTTTTGAAGGTCAGTCACACGGTTTCTTTAATTGGTCGAGGGATGAAACACCTTCCAAGGAGATATTCACGAGTATCATGAGCTCAGCGGATGTTTTCCTGCAGTCGCTCGGGTATCTGGAGGGAAATTCGACCATAGTAGAATGGGTTGCTGTGGAAATCGTTGAACAGTCGTGAGCGACTCCCGAACGTTTAAGACGGTAGATATTATACTGCCGTTAGATCTTTCTGAAGATGAGAACGAATGGCGAGTTGCAGTCGCAGAAAAGATCGGTATCGAGCCGGGTGATATTTCCGATATCAGGCTTCGTAAACACTCTATCGATGCTCGGCAGAATATTATTAAAGTGCAGCTACGGCTTGAAGTCTCGCTCGATGGGTCACTCCCAGTCGATCCGGAATTGAAACCTGATCTGCCTTCTGTACCCGCTGGGGCAAAAAAGATCATTATTGTTGGTTGTGGGCCAGCTGGGATGTTTGCTGCGCTACGAGCTATCGAACGGGGTTTTAAGCCTATAATTCTTGAACGAGGGAAGGACGCATCAAGTCGTCGCTTTGATCTAGCACCACTACTACGTGAGGGCCGGGTGATCGAAGATTCTAATTACTGTTTTGGGGAAGGGGGAGCTGGAACGTTTTCGGATGGAAAACTATATACCCGAGCCACAAAACGGGGGCCGGTTCGAGATGTCTATGAAACGCTGGTAGCCCATGGAGCGCCGTATCGAATTCTCACTGACGCTCACCCGCATATTGGTTCAAATCTGCTGCCAAATCTGGTGAAGGCGATTCGCAATTCCATCATTGAGGCCGGAGGTGAAGTTCATTTCCAGACGCGGGTTGATGGGTTTATTAAGTCGAGTGACGGGGATAAGCTTTTGGGTGTTCGAACGGTAACAGGTGAGGAGTATCTTGGGGAAGCGACCATTCTCGCAACGGGGCATAGTGCGCGGGATATCTACAAGTTGCTTCAGCAGGAATCCATAATCATTGAGCAGACTCCGTTTGCGGTGGGAGTTCGTATCGAGCATCCTCAACCGCTGATTGATAGTATTCAGTATCATTTTCCACGCGATGCTGAACGGCCGCGTATACTGCCGGCTGCTCGCTACCAACTCGCAACGAAGATCGATGGGCGCGGGGTACATTCGTTCTGTATGTGTCCGGGAGGTTTTATCGTTCCTGCAGCCACTGAGAATGATGAAGTGGTCGTGAACGGCATGTCTTTGGCTCGCCGAGATTCTCCTTACGCCAATAGCGGTATTGTGGTTACAATAGATCCGATTGATACGGCGTCATTTCAGAAGGAACATGGTGTCTTAGCAGGGATCGCTTTTCAAAAAGACCTTGAAGTGCTGGCGTCACAGACGGGGGGTGGAAAACAGAAAGCTCCGGCCCAACGAGTGACCGACTTCCTGAAGAATCGACTCTCTAACGATTTACCTCCAACGAGTTACCGGCCGGGGATCGTGTCCGCGCCCCTGCATCGACTCATGCCACGCTGTATCTCTGGCAGAATGCAGCGAGGACTCAAACAGTTCGGGAAATCAAAGCATGGCTATATCACTTATGAGGCTAACCTCATTGGTTTTGAAACCCGGACAAGTTCGCCGATAAGAATACCCAGGAATGAACGGACCTGTGAGCACGTTGAGTTGAAAGGGCTGTTTCCCTGCGGTGAAGGAGCGGGATACGCTGGCGGAATTGTTTCAGCCGCCCTCGACGGGATGCGATGTGCTGACTCGGCCTGTAGCTAAGATTGAATGGGATCGGCAGCTAACTACCTCCGACATCGGAGACAGTTCGTTAGACGGTAGAATCAGGCCTATTTGATTTTTGTATGATTCGTGACCTCCCAAACGGTAGGTTGTCCCTTCGTTTGCAGCTCTAACCAATTGAGAGCCGCTTCATGAACGATTTCATGGCCTCCCTTGAAAATGGTAATGCGCGTGTTAGAAGTCGTTTTTCTGAAGAGTGGAATTTTTCGACCGTAAACCGGATCTTTAATGCTTGTCTTAAGATGAGTTGGGACGGTTTGAGTTTCGTAGAAATTGTTTATGTCCTCTTCGTTAATTGCGTCTTCTGCGCTTACGATTCGGTTGAATGCGTGAAGGGAATGGGTGAATGGAACGCTTCCTTTGCGTCCATCATCGATACCGTGATTGATATCGATACTGACGTTGCTTGCACTTGATAGGTATGAAATCGGTGAACGGTAGCGAGCCTGCTGCGTTGCCTCGAGGTCAGACCCGGGTATTCCTCCCAATACGCGTTCGATTTCTTCCGCATATCGTTCCGGGCCATCTTTTGATTTTTGTTCCCACCAGGCCTGTATATCTGTTACGGGACACCATGCCGATACTCCAGCCCAGATTTCAGGGTGTCTGCCTGCCATTAGTAGTGACATGTGTCCACCGCCTGAGACACCAACCAGGTAAATGCGATTTTCATCTACGTCGTATTCGGACGTCATGTATTCCACAGCACTTACAATATCTCTGACAGCCAAGTCTGAACCCGTAGACTGGGCTGTTTTATTCTTACCTCTGAAATTAGGGTGAATCATAAACCAGTCATTTTGGATACACCAATCGCCAAAGAGTGGTTGCCCTCCTTCTTGCAGAAAATCGTTCGACCATGTGTGAAGCGCTACGAGGAGAGGGCGCTTACCATCTACTTTTTTGGGAGCGTAGACCAGGCTGGGTTGTTGCGAGTTGTCGATACTCGAGGGGTAGTAAGTCTCTTTTACTTTTCTTGACCAGCGATGTTGAGCATCGAGCGTTGCCGCTGTGCTGAACAGAAAAATCGTAAACAATGTTAATGAAGTGAGACGGGTAAGGTTGATTGGTTTCATCGGTTAGCTGTCGAATTAGTAGTTAAACAATTGGTCTTTTTTATAACTAGTGTTGGCGGCCTTGTTGAGCGCTCGTACGATCTTGTGTTGAATATTTTTTGTCAGGCGGCGTCCTTTGCAGGCTTTGGTAACCATTTTGTGGGTAATGTGCTCCTCGGATGCAGTTACCAAATCATGCGTGCACAGTTGAAGCTTTTGTAACAGCTTCGCTATCGGTTGTTCTCCCAAATTGCGTTCGATGGTTTCGGCCATGTTTGTATGAATCTATGATGAGAGAGAGATCGGCATCGGATTGCAAGAAATCCTATGCTGAGCTGTTTTGGTTCATCTGAGCTTGCATCTTGTGATAAGGTCAACTTGCATGAACGTATGATCATCTCTCTGCAGGATGCACTAAAAGAACACTTTGGTTTGGAGAGCTTTCGGTATCCACAGGAAGACATCATCAAGTCCATCCTTAATAAGCAGGATACACTTGTCATCATGCCGACAGGTGGTGGAAAAAGTCTGTGCTATCAGTTGCCGGCATTGCTTCTACCAGGTGTGACACTGGTGATTTCACCCCTGATTGCGCTGATGAAAGATCAGGTCGATGCTTTGAAGGGCAAAGGTATCGAAGCGGAAATGATCAATAGTTCGCAATCATGGACCCAGCAACAGGAGATCTTAAAATCGCTTAGCGGCGGAAAGCTCAAGCTGCTTTACATCGCCCCTGAACGTTTTCGTGCACGCTCGTTTACGGATTCTTTGAGAGGAGTCGATATTTCGCTAGTGGCGATCGATGAGGCGCATTGTATTTCACAATGGGGACATGACTTTCGCCCGGACTATTTACGACTGGGCGAGGCATTGGAATCGTTAGGACATCCTCTCTGTGCCGCCTTTACTGCAACGGCCACGCCCGAGGTGCAAAAAGACATTCGAACGAACCTGCGCATGAAGTCGCCCGGTTTATTCGTGTCAGGATTTTCAAGACCGAACCTTACGTTCACTATTCGGAAGCCCAAGACAAAGCTTCAAAAGTATAGCCGCATTCGCAAGTTGATCGACTTACATAAGACGGGGATCATCTATTGTTCGACTCGTAAAAGCGTCGAAGAAGTATCCGAGTGGTTAAAAGAAGACGATCAGGACCACGTCGTCTATCATGGTGGATTGAGTGATACGGACCGGAGTGCTGCGCAGGATCGCTTCATTAGTGGAGAAACGTCTGTCGCTGTAGCCACGAACGCATTTGGGATGGGCATAGACCGTTCCGACATTCGATTTGTCTGCCATTATGAAATGCCTGGAAGTATCGAGGCATTTTATCAAGAAGCAGGGCGTGCGGGACGTGATGGGAAACCCGGGTTTTGCGAGCTCCAGTTTATGTATGCCGACAAGCGGATTCAGGATTTTTTCATAGAGGGCGGAAACCCGGACGCATCCCTCATTAAACAGACTTATGCGCACCTGCATTCGGAAGCGGGAAATAATAACGAAGTGGTTATGCCCATGGATGAGCTCGTTTATCGCTTGGGTAAGAAGACGAACGGCATGTCGGTGAGCGCTGCAATCGGTGTGTTACGTCGTATGGGTATCATCGAGCGTTATGATTTTCCAGGAGGACGGGTACGAGGTACGCGTTTGCTTCAGCCCGACACCTTGCCGGGTGATTTGGTCATGGATGCTGTAGCATTGGCTGAGAAGAAACGTCGAGATGAGTCGAAGTTAAAAAAAGTTATCCAATGGGCGTATTCACAAAACTGCAGAGAACAGTGGATACTTCGCTACTTTGGTGAAATGAATTCGAAACCCTGTGGTCGGTGTGACGCGTGCATGATGGCTGTCGACTCGCCTGTCAGGAAGCTGGACGAAGATGAAAGTGTTATTTTGAAGAAAGGTCTGAGTGGAGTTGCCCGTATGTCACAGCGGCATACGAAGCATGAATGGATTGCTCGCTTCGGTCGTGATCGAATCATCAAGTGCCTCATGGGCAGCAAAGCCAAAGCGATCGTGCAGGCGGAGTTAGATAAGTTACCAACCTGGGGTATTCTAAACGCTCATTCCGCAGACTTTGTATCTGAGCTGTTTGACGCGATGGCGCAGCAAGGGTTGATCGAAACGACCGATGGGGAGTATCCTTTGCTACAGTTAACGGAGTTTGGTTCGCGAGTTATGTTTGGTGAAACAGATACAGAGTTGGCATGGCCCAGTGTTATAATCGCTTCTACACAGGCTGATGGCGAAGACGATATGGACTATGACGAGTCTCTCTTTCAGGAGTTGGTTGCCAAACGGAATCAACTCCGACGACAACGAGGCAATGTGCCAGCCTATACCGTATTTCCCAACCTCGTTTTGAAGAAACTGGCGACGCTCAAGCCGACGACAGCTGAGGAGGCCATGACGATCAAAGGGATCGGTCCCGCCAAGGCGGAAACGATACTCCCGCAGTTTTTGAATATCATAAATCGGTGACAGTCTTAATTGTTAAACGGTTATAGGGGAACTAATGCTCCCTTGAGTCGTTCCTCATAAGACGAATTCCGGCCATCGTGAGGTAATATAATGCGTTGGTTGTAACATTCAGCGTTACGCCGATAACCTATCCGTTCTTACGAAAATCACCGTCCGAGAAGTCCGCCACACCTGTTAAGGAAGTCTCACCTGTAAAGAAAGTGAAGCCGAAGAAGAAGGTCGTTATGAATAAACCAG
>CALGUT010000866.1 GCA_937920335.1 uncultured Opitutales bacterium | reverse complement strand
AGTAACTTCCCGCACCCGACTTCCCTCGGCCTGATTCATGTCGTAATGAACCACGAGCCCGGAAACCTGAAGCATACCTCGCTCTAAGGTCAGCGACTGTTCAAGCACTTCAATAATTTGGTCGCCGGTCATTTCAAAAACCACCATTTCATCCTGAAACGGGAATGAGTCCATCAAGTCAGCCAATGGAACGTCTCCCTGAGGCAGGTCCTTTCTCAGGGCTCCTGCATTAATGAACGCCACCTCCGCATCATACACATCCTTGAGAATATCCGCATAGAGATTCCCCAAATCGGACTCGGTGTTATATTGCCTTGTTAGTCGGTCATTTGCGTGAAAAACAGTTTCCTGAAGTTCCGGAAACTTTGACCGGTAATGGACTAGTTTTTCTTTGATCACCGGATGAGGTTCCAGCTCATTACTCACAACGGGCACTAGCTCACCGTGGTAGGATTGGATCACTCCATTCTCTGCATCTAAGACCAACTTGAGTTTTCCCAAACGGGTTCCCTGCCCGTAGGTCTGCATGATCAAGGTTCCCGTCTCAGCATGCACGATTGGTTCCTCTGTTCCGGCATCTGCATGACCACCAAACAATATATCAATCCCTTTAACAAGGCCGGCCATCTGATAATCCGCTTCGATGCCGCGCTGTATTTCCGGATGTGCTTCATCATCCGTCTGCATGGGAGCCGTTTTACCCTGGTGAGTTAATGCCAGAACGATATCAACCTGGGGACGTAAATAATCGACCCAATCTTGCACTACCGGGATTGGATTCTTTACCTCCACGCCCGCCACGTGACTCGGTATGATTGCGGTTCCGGCGTCCTGTCCCATAATGCCGATTACCCCGATCCGAAATCCGTCGCGCTCCACGATTGTGTAAGGCTGCGCATACCGGCGTCCCGTGTCTTTATAAAACATATTAGCTCCCAGAACAGGAAAGGGTGCACGGTGTTTCTGCTCGGCGAAACTTTCCCAGCCATATTCAAACTCATGATTACCAATCGCCATGGCGTCATAACCCATCGTAATCATCATTTCCAGCGGAACGGCCCCTTCGGTCAATTTGGAGAGGATACCCGTAAAGATATCTCCTGAATCAAACAGAAAGACTAGTTCCTCCTCAGTCCTGATCGTATCAACCAAAGTAGCAATTTCGGCAGCTCCTCCGATCATTTCGATATCATCGCGCCAGTAAGCCGGCGTCGGATCGAAGGCGCTTTCAAAATCGTTGGTGAACAGGAGCGTAACCTCCTTCGTTTCTGCTCTCGCACCCACGCACAGTAGTACGAACCCTAATGACGCGATAAAGCTACTTTTCATCAGCTGAATACCATTCGATCTGCTGCATATTGGATGCAGGCGGTGGTGGCCAATGGGCACCGCGCTGACTGGTCAACCCCCGATTGGGACCCGGCGTGTAGTGCTTGTTCGGCAAGCCAACCAGTTCGCCCTCCTTCACCCAGTCCTCGTCGCCCCCATACAGTTCGCCAATCAGCTTCGTTTTCAACTCGGCAAGTATGCCGGCGTGCTCTGGACTCTTTGCTAGATTGTTCATTTCTTTCGGATCCTCCTGCAGATCGAACAGGAGACTAAAATTGCCGACACTGTAATAAATCAACTTATAACGATCGTTGCGAATCATACGTGTCGCGCGAAGCCCTTCATCGCACTCGCCGTAGAAATATTCACGCTTTTGATCACCGACCATCGACACTCCATCCACAGTATCCGGTATATCAATACCGGCGAGATCAAGCAATGTCGGCATCACGTCCTGCCAACCAACCAATCGCCCATCTTCGCGATGGTGCCCTACCCGTTCATCACCTTTAACGCCCATCAATAACATGGGTATGTTGGCAGAGTTTTCATAGAAGGTTCGCTTCGCCCAGAGATTGTGATTCCCGAGCATATCTCCATGATCGGATGTGAAACAAATAATTGTATTATCCAACAGACCTTCCTCGCGTAGAGTCCCAATCACCACCCTTAGTTGATGATCAATCTGTGTACACAGCGCATAGAAGGCCAAACGCGCTCCACGAATCTGTTCTGGCGTGAATTTACTGCCGCGATCAAAATCGATCTGCAAACTAAAGCAGGGATCGTCCATATCGGTCCAATCACCAACAAACGGCATATCAATATCCACGTCCATATCCCGATACAGATCCATATAACTCTGCATCGGTAAAAGGGGTGGATGCGGGTGGCGAAATGATAAATACCAAAACGCCGGACGATTCGGATCTTTGCGTTTAATGACGCGACACATCTGGTTGGCTGCCCAATTGGTCGCGTGAGTTTCCTCAGGAAAAAACCACGGGCGATAGCTATACTCATTATTGCTCATCCCATGCTCGAAGAAACGCCCTGCATAACCTTGGTCTCCCAAAAACAGTTCATAGTCATCGACGACTCCATAAATCTGCCGTCCTTCCTCATCCAGAATCACATCATCAAACCCAATTCTGTCACGCTGTGGATAGACATGTAGTTTACCCACACCATAAGCCTGATAGCCGGCATCTCGAAACGTTTGAGCCATCGTCGGCAACTCAGGCATCGGCATCGTTTCCTGAAATACCCGGTCTCCATGCGTTCTCGGTGTAGTGCCAGTCATCAATGTCCTACGAGCAGGAATACACACCGGACACTCTGCATAGGTATTCGTGAAGCGAGTTCCGTTTGCTGCCAATTGATCAAGTGTCGGCGTCTGGATAGCAGGATGACCCGCACAACCAAAAAACGAGGCAGGCCAATGGTCAGTTGAAATTAAAAGGACATTTGGTTTTTCTGACATAATCAAAGCTACATATATTTATTAGGAACTCCCATTACAAACGCTTATCCATCGATGACTTGCGGCAAGTTTCTCTCGATTTCCTCGGTTCTGTAACCATATCCAGTCCCGTCTAAACTGGACCAATCGAGTACACCATCGGATCGTTTATATAAACCAGGATGGATCGCTTCCTCCGGGGAGGAAGCAGCCGGGTAAAACTGCATTCCATTGCTCTCGACGCCCATGATCGTTCCCGCGTGAGCGGCCAGAAGGACGTGTGGTATTTGCGCTAACATCGGGTTCGTAAGATCCTGAACCATGAGTGTCATACCGTGAGCCTTTGCCCAACAGAGACTCAGAATGGCTCCGGTTTGTGTCTTACAGGTTTTTAAAGCGACGCCTGTCCAACCGAGCTCACGACCCATCTTTACGAACCGCCAGTCATGTGCGCTCTCATCCATAAACAAGGGCTTACGAGCACTGAGGCTATGCACATCGATGGGATTCGCTTCGAGGTCATAAGGGAATGGTTGCTCAACGTACAAGATCCTTTGATACGTCCGTGGATGTTCGTCACGCAGTTGATCAAGAATCGAGTTCACGTAATCAACATCAGTGACTGTACAATTGAAATCCGTGGTCAACCAATCGACATCTTCTTCTTCACAGATTTCACCGATCGCTACCAGACGGTTATAGTCCCAGGTCGCATCATTTCCGCGCAGTTTTACTTTCAGACAATTGAGTCCGTCAGTTTTTATCCATTCACGGAGTAATACTGGATACCCATCATCCGGTTCGTTCCCTGTCAACTCCGCTTCGGAAATTGGATCCAATCCACCAACCAGGTGCCAAACTGGCAGCTGTTTCGTTTCCGGCTCAATCAGATAGTCCGACGGGTATTGGCCCTCGAACGAGCTATCTCCAAAATACTGAGACAGATCGCGGTTCATATATTCGGATGTGTATAAATCGTAGACTCCAACACCCTTGGCATTCGCAAACGCATCATGTATCGCGATATCGAATAGCGAAAAACAAACCAACGCCGCTAAATGTGGCATATGCGCCGACTCGTCGCGACCCGCATTCACGGCACCTAGCATCTGATGCATCGGACCTTCAATAAAGTCGTAACCGATTTCCATAGGGTGCCCGGACAAACCGGAGTTCGGAAGCACCTTCGTTAACTCAACGCAAAAATTTTTCAGGACCGTTTCCCGTTCTGAATAGCTAACGTCGGAAGGCCACACCCACGGGACAGATAGCGGAGTTTCACCCCAACCTTCGCTGGTTGATCCATTTTCCGCCATCAACGTGACTTTTGTCCGGGCGCAGGTAACGTTCTCAAGCACCTGGGCACCGAATTTAAGAGGAACCCGCAGCGTAACGGGCAGAAAATAAAGTTCTACATTGGAAATTTTCATATCAAAAACAATAAACGGATGACCGTGCCGGAAACGCCTGCCCGACCCGATCTATTCCAAGATGGTAGGGCCATTGCCTCCCCGCAATGCCGAAAACGAGCAACTCCTATTACTGAGAGTCGAGATGACGCCTTAGGCGAGCACCGTATTCGGGCCGTTTGAGCCAGTCTTCGAAAAACGGTTCGTAAGCCTCCATCTCCCACCAAAAAACTCGAGGGGGTTGATTCGGATTCACGCGTCCTTCTGGATAATCGACCCCATCCATACTGCCTTGGACGGAATCATTGAACGCCACGTATTTCTGGATCATATCTGAGGCTTTTTCTGACTGCTCATAAAGGATGTTCTTCGATTCCTTCGGATCGACCACCAGATCGAACAACTGAAACACTCCCCCATCAATATCCTCGATAACGAGCTTGAAATCATTATCGACTATGGCCGCCCGATTATCGGAATGGAATCCCAGAGGCTTGGGTCGAATCTCTGACGAATCGCCTTCGATAATCGACAAAATACTCATGCCATCATTCGGCTGAAGCATGGATGAAAGATCCATACCGAGAATATCAAGAACGGTTGGAAACATATCCACGACACCAGCCGGGTGTTTTATCACACGACCTTCTTTAACAACGTTCGGCCACTCGATCAGACCGGGAACGCGAAGTCCGCCTTCCCAAATCGTGCCTTTGTTTCCGCGAAGACCACCGACTGCAACAGGACTAAACGCAGGCAAACCGCCATTATCACTACAGTACCAAACGAGTGTATTATCAGCAATCCCCATGTCCCGAAGACCTTTCCTCAACGTACCGATACTACGATCGAGCGCCACCAGTTCTCCATGGTGATGTTGAGACGCTTCCGACTGATCCGCAAACGCTGCCCGATCCTCCTCAGTTGCCACAAACGGATCGTGCGGTGACCCATACCAGATCACCGTAAAAAATGGACCGCCTTTTTGCTTAGCCATGTATTTCAAGGCTTCGTCCACAATAATCTCTGACGAGTCGCCCTCGAATTCCTCGAATTCGCCCTGCCGACTCATAACCGGATCAATGTCAAAAAAGTTAGTCACGGTAAGCCAGGTATCGAAACCTACCATTCCGGGACTCACTGGGTCATCTCCCAACACCGGAACACCGGGGCCACGGATACCATTCAAATGCCATTTACCGAAGTGCGCAGTCGCATACCCTGCATCCCGAAGCGCCTCAGCTATCGTCTTTTCCTGCGTTCGGAGAGGAGCACCGTGATTCCAGACACCGGTCCGGTTATGAGTGCGACCCGTCAGCACGCTCGCTCGCGTTGGAGAACATACCGGACCACCCGCGTAGAAGCGATCAAAGCGAAGACCATTGCTCGCCATATCATCCAGATTAGGAGTCTTCAGAAACGGGTGGTTATAATAGCCCATTTGTCCCCAACCCTGGTCATCGGACATGACAAACACGATATTGGGCCGGTCGTCAGCCTGCAAGATTGAGCCGAAACATAAAAGCGCCAGTAGCAGCTTCAGGGTAGTGCGGAGTAACATAATCAAGATCTGCGTTAATTGGAAATCCAGGTCAAGTCCTCCCACCAATCAACATCATTCGGCTGCTTGTAGCCGGGGGTAGTTCGCCCGTTTTGAACGATGGCGGTTATCTTTTCCTCAAGCGCATTTTCGATCTTGGAATGCTTACCGTATACATTTTTCTCCTCTCCCGGATCCTTGCTCAAATCATATAGCTCATAATCCAGTTTAGCCTGAGGCATGATAAGCTTCCATCTGCCATCACTAATAGCGTAACGACCATTTATAGAATGACTGATGATCGGCTCGCGATTTATGGATTTCGTTGGATCCTCTAGTACAGGAAGCAAGCTCACACTATCCTCTCCAGCATCATCAGGTAAAGTCCTACCCAAGATGTCCGCAAAGGTCGCCAATAAATCCGTTTGGCCCGCTAATCCGGTGTAAGTCGAACCGGCTGGAATCTTTGCTGGCCAACGCATAAAAAATGGAACGCGATGCCCTCCTTCATAGATACTCCGTTTCCCTTCTTTATAAATATGTGAGCTGTCGTGGCCAAATTCTTCAATGCGCTGCTCCCAGGAACGCTCCGGGCCGTTGTCACTTGAGAAGACAACCAGCGTATTTTCAGCCAACCCATTGTCGTCTAGGAAATCAAGAATCCGCCCTACATGATAATCCGTCTCGATCATAAACTCGCCATAACCTCCGGCTTCTCCTTTTCCCCAGAAACGCGGCAAAGGGGCTACCGGATAATGGGGCGAGGTATAGGGCAGGTAGAGAAAGAACGGTTTGTCAGGCTCGTTATAGGTCTGTTCCGCTATCCAATCAATAGACCGATCTGTAAATCGCGTCAGACATTCACTATCAACAAAGTCCGGAGCGATTTCTATGACGCCGGCCTTCTGAGGCTGCGGCGTCTCATCGGGCGTGTTCGCATAAGGAGGCATGATCCGGTAATCCATATGTCGATCATTGTTTTTCTTGGAGGTATAAAGAGTTGGAGGCACCGCTGCATACCTGCCTTCAAACCACGCAAGAACACCATAGTTGAGGGATGCCGGAATTCCCCAGAAATAATCGAAGCCCTTATCCAGCGGCATGTCCCTGACTGGTTGTGTCCAATCGCGATCGCCGAACGTACCAGGAAAATCCATACCCAAGTGCCACTTTCCAACCATGGCCGTAGCGTACCCGTTATCCTTGAGCAAGGAGGCCAACGTCATTCGATCGTCTTCAATTAAACACGGTACTTCCGCCTGAAACACCCCTCGTTTCAAATGAGTTCTCCAACTATAACGCCCCGTGAGTAATCCATACCGAGACGGCGTGCAGACGGTGTCTGAACAATGACCGTCCGTAAACGTGAGTCCTTCAGCTGCCAAGCGATCCAGAGCCGGCGTTTTGAATTTTGAGTCCGGATTCAGATGACTGGAATCTCCGTATCCCTGATCATCCGTGTAGATCACAATGATATTCGGGCGAGGCTCCGATTTCTGCGCCAGCAGAGAAACGGTTAAGTTAACAAGAATGACTGAAAACAGCAGCAGGAGTAATGAATATCTCATAGGGTAAGAGCCCGAAGTTGACACTGAAAATTACGCAGAAGCAATTAAAGATTCGGTTGAACATCGGAGCTTTCTTACCTTAGCTCTTCCTAATGACTCGAATCGCTATTGGAACGGACCACGCTGGCTACGAACTTAAGGAGATCCTCAAAGCTCACCTCGAAGAAAACGGTTTTGAAGTCGTTGACTTTGGCACCTATAGTTCAGAGTCGGTCGACTACCCAGATTTCATTCGTCCGGCCGCCGAAAGCGTGGCTTCAGGAGAAAACGAACTCGGCATCGTACTCGGTGGGAGCGGAAACGGCGAAGCGATCGTCGCCAACAAAGTTGCCGGTATCCGCTGCGGTCTTTGCTGGAACATAGAAAGTGCACGACTCACCAAGGAACATAACAATGCCAACGTCATTTCCATCGGAGCACGTATGGTCACACCCGAACTTGCAACGGAGATTGTCGATACCTGGCTAGGTGCGATCTATCAGGGCGGTAGACACCAAGCACGCCTCGACAAGATTAAATAAAACATCCCCGTCTCCTGAGCCAAATCACTTTTCTCAAACTCTTTCCCATAAATCTGTAATATTTTCTACCTTTCTGCTATATACCCTGTAAGTCCAACTACCCTTTGAGCGAAAACGAACAACCCATACAATTCCACGAAGAACTCCTGGTCCAGTTGCAGCCCAGGCTTTTTGGCTACATATTGGGCCTCCTTGCCAGCCCGAACGACGCGAAAGACGTCCTTCAGGAGACCAACCGAGTCATACTGGCGAAAATGGACGAATTTCAGCAGCCTGGGAGCTTCAGCGCCTGGGCCCACAAGTTTGCCTACTTCCAGTGCCTGGCATTTCGCAAAAAGCACCAGCGGGACAAACTCGATTTTGCATCCGAACTACTAGAGAAAATCGCCGAGGTGTCCAAACCGGTTGATGAGACAACTCAGCAAAACCTTCCACTTCTGGCGATCTGCCTCGACCGTCTACAAACCAAAACCCGTCAAATAGTAGCGGCCTACTATTACGACAACCAGCCCATTGATGAGATAGCGAAAGCGAAAGACCTCAAACCTAACCACGTCGCTCAAATCTTGTACCGCGCCCGCAAGGCCCTTTTTGAATGCATCCAAAAGGAAGCAGCTAACAAACCACTTTAATTTTAATCCACTAACGTTATGAACGAATTGGAAATCCTGATACAACGCATGTTCGATGGTACGCTCAGTCCCACCGAACGTGAATCACTGAATCAACTCCTGCAGGGAAACCCCGAAGCACAGGCCTACTATGCACAGCAGTGCCAGTTGCACGCCGAGCTATTGATGAACGAAGACATTCGTCAATCCCTGCCCGTCGCACCCCCTATTGACGAAGGCATCGACGAGAATTTGCCAATAGCAGCCAATACCAAAGCCAACTGGTTACCGTTCGTAGCCATGGTCGCTGCATCCGTAGCCATTACGCTAGGCGTGGTCGTCGGCTATCAAAGGCTGAGTCAGCCTGAGCCCACCATTTCGGAAACGGAGATTTCTTCAAAACCGCAAACCTTTACACCGCAGGAAGTCTATGAACTAACCGAGTTCAGTGAACCAGGTTCTCAGCAGCGTCCACCGACCCCCTTCGTAAATGTATCCGCCGAGCACGGAAAGACCAAGGTAAGCTTCAACCAGGATATCCGCCCCATCCTTTCTGAAAACTGCTACGCCTGCCACGGCCCCGATGCCGAGAGCCGCGAAGCTGACCTGCGTTTGGATCTGGAAGATTGGGTATTCCGCGAACGGGAAGAAGGTCCTCCAGCGATCATAGCGGGTGATCCGGATAACAGCCCCGTTTACCAACGCATCACCAATCCGTTGAAAAGCGAAATCATGCCACCGCCTGATTCTCACCGCTCACTTACAGATACCCAAAAACAACTGATCGGACAATGGATTGCGGAAGGCGCAACCTGGGAAGACCACTGGGCCTTCATCAAGCCCACAAAACCAGAAGTCCCATCAGTGCCATGGGGAAATAACGAGATCGATAAGTTTACCTACGTTGCGATGCTAGACCAAGGGTTAAAACCTAACGAAGAAGCAGATCGCGCAACTATAGCTCGCCGACTCTCCCTCGATTTGACCGGACTCCCTCCTACCCCGGAATTGGTTTCTCATTTCGAAAACGACACCTCTGCCAATGCCTATGAAAACCTGGTAGACAAACTATTAGCCTCGACCGGCTACGGAGAGCATCAGGCTCGATTCTGGCTAGATGCTGCCCGCTATGCCGACACCCACGGCCTTCATCTCGACAATTATCGCGAGATCTGGCCTTACCGCGACTGGGTCATTCAGGCATTTAACGAAAACAAGCCGTTTGATGAATTCACCGTCGAACAAATCGCAGGTGACCTACTTCCAGAACCGACGCTTGAGCAACGACTCGCTACCGGATTCAATCGCTGCAATCCGACCACCAGTGAGGGCGGTGCCATTGATGCAGAATACCGCGCCATCTATGCTAAAGATCGTGTCGAAACTACCGCCACCGTATTCATGGGACTCACCATGGGTTGCGCAGCCTGCCACGATCATAAATTCGATCCGATCTCGATGACGGACTTTTATGAATTCTCGGCCTTTTTTAATAATCTCGATGGTCCAGTCATGGATGGTAACGCCTACGACACCCGTCCCATAGTGGTTATTCCGAAGCCCGAACACAGCGAGGACTGGAATAGGGTTAATGCAAAGCGAGAAGAGATCAACGATGCGCTGGCCGCTGTTGAAAAAGCGAACAAAGAAGCCTTCAAGACCTGGCAATCCATGGAAGAATTCACTTACGTCAGAAGCGGTCTAGAACAGGAAGTAGGCTTAAAACTAAACTTCACAGAAGAAGAAAACGCAGAGGAAGAGGGGGAAGACGAGACACCTAGAATTGCAAATATAGTTCAAGCATCGATGGGCGATCAACTCGACTTGGTATCTGCCGGTTTCAATTTTAATCCGGATGAGGCATTCACCATAGCTTGTAACTTGAGACTCCCTGCCGAGGGGGCCAACAAACTCGAGAGCATCACGCTGCTCGAACAATTTGATGGTGATCGTGGCTGGCGCCTCTCGGTGGCCAACACCGACATCACGTTTCCAAACCGTTATCAAATCACATTTGAGCTGATTCACTCACTCAAAAACAATGATTTGATATCCGTCACAACTAAAAGTGAACGGGTAAACCCTCGGGAGTACAGCACCCCGACCATCGCGGTATCTTACGACGGGTCTCGCTCGATAGCAGGACTCTCCATCGCTTCCGGATCCAGGCAGCCTTACAACTATAAAAAAGTGATCGATAACCTGACCGGCTCTGTTGCGACCGCGGCTCCACTGCAATTAGGAAAGTATAAGGATGGCTTGATTCCTGAAGTATTCGCAGCAACCGATTACAAAACCGGATTCTATAACAGCAATGCTGATTCAACTAAGGCCGGCAAACTCCAAAATGTAAAGTTCTACAGCCGACAAGTTCACGCATTCGAAGTCGTTGCCACTACTAAAAAACGTTTGCAGGACATTCTCAAAATCCCCGACGACCGACGTCGTGGTCGGGACAGCAGCCAGCTGGAGTCCTACTATTTCACGAACCTCGTTCCTGAGTATCGTGCTCTAAAATACGAGGAAGCTATCAATAACCTGGCCTTTAATCACATCTACGATCAGGCCACCATATCACTTGTTATGGAGGAAAAGGATTCGGCGCCATCCGCTCATATTTTGTCGCGTGGCGAATACGATAAACCAGGTAATGAAGTGTTCGCTGATGTTCCAGAATCCCTCGGTGGACTTCCTGAAGGAGCGCCGAAAAACCGTATGGGTCTCGCGCAGTGGCTGGTGGACGAGAATAATCCGTTGACCGCGCGAGTAACCGTAAACCGCTACTGGCAGAATCTTTTTGGAACCGGTATC
>CALGUT010000865.1 GCA_937920335.1 uncultured Opitutales bacterium | reverse complement strand
GCATTGGACCTCGAACTTTTTGGAGCAGGGTTTTCCAGTCCGTTGTCTGTCCAACTGGTTGCTTCCAATGATACACGCTATTCTCCCGCGACTATAGCGATCGATTCCTTTACTTCTATGACCGCCTCTTTTGGAGCTAGTACCCTTCCTCCGGATACCTATGATATTCGTGTGGAGAAGAACGGAGACGAATTTGTATTGCCCGATGCCGTGGAATTGGTGTCCGGTGGGGTGCCCGACTTCTATGTCGATATTAATTCACCCACACCCATGGGGTACCATCAACTGGCTACGATCTATGTGGAGTATGGTAATAAAGGGACCGCGCCGATGCAGGCTCCGATGTTGTTGGTAACTGCTTTGCAGAATAACCGGCCTGGGGCATTGATGTCTCTGGATCCCTCACGCTTGTCTGCGGGATTTTGGACGTCCGCCATCCCCAAAGGATTTGCCACATCGGTCAGGCTTATTGCGGGCGGAGAGCAACCGGGGGTACTCATGCCCGGAGAAGAGAGGCGTATTCCTGTTTACTACGCCGGGTGGTTGAAACCCTGGAATTTCAGGTATCCACCCTTTGAGTTCAAGGTGGTCGCTCTCACAGCCAACGACATCCGACCTGTTCCCTGGAATCTGCTGGAGCCAACGATGAAACCTCCCTACATCGACGAAGATCCCTGGTCAGCCATTTGGGAAAACTTCAGAACTGCAGTCGGACCGAGTGTGGGTGACTTGGTAAACATGCTTTCGAGAAACGCCGTTTACCTGTCGAAGATCGGATCGAATGTTCGCGATGTCGAATCCCTGCTGGCCTTTGAATTTATTAAGGCTAAGGGATTGATCGGACCGTTGTCCGAGCTGACTGGCGAAGTGGATCTGGATGTACATCACAGCTTCCTCACGCTTCAATTTGTGCGTTCTTTTCCGCGTAACATCACTCAAAGGTATCGTCTGGGGCCGATGGGCTACGGTTGGAACCACAGCTGGGAAGTCAGGGTGGATGAGCAAACAGATGGCACGGTCATCCTGACCCGAGGTAATGGAGCGGCCCAGGTTTATCAGCCGGATAGCCGGGGAAAGGCCTATTTTTCCGGTCCTGGTGACCGGTCTCAACTCACTCGTTCTACGACGGGCCACACGCTGACCTTGGAAAATGGAACACAACTGTTTTTCGACTCCTCCGGACGTCTGGAACGCAATGAAGACCGTTACGGAAGCTCCATCGTGCCGCAGTATTCGAACGGGCTTCTACAACGTCTCACTCATACGAATGGCTTGGAGATTGTATTCACTTACAACTCTGAGAATCTCATCAGCAAGGTGGAAGACTCGATCGGAAACTGGGTGTCCTACGAATACGATGAAAGCAAGCACCTCGTTTCTGCAGTGCATTCGCAGCGCGGTGAGACTCAATACACATATTCGGATGCTGCGGATCTGCGCACACGCCACGCACTGACTGGCATCTTTCAGCCTGGAGATGTTGACCAGGCCTACGAATACGATAGCAGCGGGCGGCTAGCCACTATTGTTAATGCCTTGGGTAGTATGAACTATGCCTATCATCAAGGTGACATTTCTACTACGGACGATTTGGGACACTCAACGAGGGCGTCCTTCAACCACCTGGGTGCAATGGTTCGGATGGTGGATACCGAATCGGGAGTGACGACGATTGACCGCGATGAAGAGAGCCGGACGACATGGATACGTACTGCTGACGGAGCGGCTATGCAAACAGTCCGCGACAGAAATGGCCACGTGATTAAGCGTATTAACCAGAATGGTGAAACTTGGAATTATGAGACAGGTGCTTTTGGCCAGATCACAAAGGTCATCACACCGGAAGGAAGAGTGCGTTCGATGCAATATGATACTGCTGGTAACCTCATCCAATTGACCGAACCGGACGGTCGGAAAACCAGCTTTGAATATGATGCTCTTGGACGGGTCACGAAACGTACTACTCCCGCGGGTATTATAGAGACGACTACTTTCAATCCGATTGGATTAGCCACTCAGAAAGACTATTCTGATGGATCGTCACGGACTTTTGAATACGATGATAATTATCGACTAGTCAAAGCAACGAATGAAGAGGGTGACACAAGCTTTAGCTATGATACGGTGGGTAATTTGACCAGGCTGAGGTATCCCAACGATTTGTACATTGATTACGAGTATGATTCGGTCGGCCAGGTAACAGCTGCTCTGGACCAGAATGGTCGGGGCAGTCGCTATGTCTATAATAGGGTCGGTCTGCTTGACAGGTTGGAAAGTGCCGACGAATCCGTACTGGTGAATTACGTTTATGATGCTGCAGGTCGTCTGGCTGAGAAGCAGTTGGCCAGCGGGGCTCGCACGGTCTATGAACGAAATGGCCGTGGGCAGATCACGCGTCAGATAACCTACGATCCAGATGATTCTGTTTTGGCCGATTTCTCGGCAGACTATAATTCGAGCGGACTTCTTTCTACCTACCAGACATCCCAGGGGACTTCTTACTACAGTTACGATCCAGTTGGCCGTATGGAGGAGATGGTTTTTACGCCAGTTGCCGGAGTTGAGGAGAACCATCGGTATGAACGCAGCCCTGATGGGCACTTGGAGAAACGTATAATTAACGGTGTTGAAACCATTTTTACCATTGATTCCGGTGGTCGCATGACAGCCGTTGACGGTGTACCGATCGTGTATGATGACAATGGAAATGTCCTGACCAAAGGGGCAGGGCTAGACAAGATCGATTACGTTTATAATGCGCTTGGACGCGTAGCGGAATTCACAGCATCCTCGGGAACTTATCAAATGCGCTACGACGCACTCGGAACTCCCCTGGGAATGGATGCTCCAACGATGTCTTTAAAGTATCTCTTTGACGGTCTTGGGAAAGGCATGATTTTCGGCGAGTACGATGCTGACGGGGACCCTGTTCGTACCTACAATAACGGTCAGGGAATGGCTGTAGTCAACTATGACGGAGACAGTTATTTTCCTGAATATGATCCTATCCACGGTGAACCCATACTTGCTTTACCGACTACCAGTGAGAGCTCTTTGTTCAGTCAACCAGCGATGGCAGGTTTTAAGCCCCAGAGCTTGGTTCCGTATGATCCTCCTTTTGATTATGGAGATTTGCGAATCCCGCTTCCTGGTCCCTTCGGATGGAGCTTGGGAGGAGATGGTATTGAATTCGT
>CALGUT010000864.1 GCA_937920335.1 uncultured Opitutales bacterium | reverse complement strand
AAAAGTGTTACCGATGTCTTTAGAAGATCTGTTACCGATGTCTTCGGATCATACCGTTCTCCGTCAGAAAAAACATGGTAGGTGTTATACTAGGAACCCGACGACAGAAAAGCGACCATATCCAAAATATCTTTCCGCGTCAGTGTGCTTAGCAGACCAGAAGGCATGGGTGAGACCGGAGAAGGTTCGAGAGAAAGGATGTCCGTTCGGGGAATTCTGGAGATGTTGGCTGCATTCAGCGAGTCCGTCTGAATCCCGATCGAATCTCCGTAGTAATTGACCACTCTTCCATGGATCTCAGTGCCATCGGCTTTCTTGATAACCGACATACCATACTGGTCACTGATGACCTTGCTCGGCTCGACGACCGCTTCGAGAAAGTCACGCACACTGAAACGCCGTAAAGCCGCAGTCAAATCAGGACCGACTCCTCCGCCTTCACCGTTCACCCGGTGACAGGCGAAACAGCCGGCAGCGGTGAATGACTTTCGGCCGTTTACTGGGTCACCTTTTTGGAGAGCCTCGTCAGCAATTGGCAACAAATCTTCGAGCGTCCATAGTTTGAAAAACTGACGACTGCCTGTATCCACCGCGACTGCACGCGGCCTGGCATTTTCCAAAACTTCACGATAATGCTCTTTATCCTGTTCGGGCACGGTCGATAAGGAATCCGCCACGATGGCTTCGATGTATTTGGATAAACTGAGTCCCCCTTTCCAACTATGCGCCTGTCCGAGCACCATAAATAGCCGCTCTCTCAAACTGCGATCCCAACCCTCGGTTTGAACCCGCAGCGGAAGAAGCAAACGGAGCTGGTCCTCCTGCGTGACCGCTGATTCGAGAAGCTCTACTGCGATCGGAGTCGCTTTGGTTGATTCCAGATAGATTAACAGTTTTATGAGTTCTGCGTTGAGAAGGACATCATCTGCCGGAAACAGGGATTCCAAAAGAAGTCTCAGCCGCTGTTTTTCTTCCATCGCAGCATAGTTTGTATCTGCTGAGTCCATACGAATAAGTGTCACCTCCAAGCACCTCAGATACAGCAGTTTTTCCTGACGCTCAAACGCACTACAATCGAGCTCCAGAATCGCTGATAGCAAATCGGGCAGTTGTTCTGAATCTCCCGTTCTGGCTAAAGCTAGGAGTGCCGTCATCAAAGCCAGTGGATCGGTCTCCTGCAATGCATCCTGCTGCCACGCTTTTGCCGGAACGTGCTCCAGGATGAGCCGGGCCGTATGCCTCATTACACGATCGTCACTCGACAAATAAGGCCAGGCAATCGGAACCTCCTCATCCGCCGCCGAATTCATGAGCTGCTCCAACATCCGACGTTCGTCATGCAATTCAGCATACTCATTGCCCGTTTCCAAATGCTCATCCATTCCAGCTCCCACGTAACTGACGCGGTAAAGGCCGGAGGTGGTGCCACGACCGCCCAGGATAAAGTAGAGCGCACCGTCGCTTGGATTCACTACGATATCGGCAATCGGCAACGGAACCCCCGTCAAAAACTCTTCGGTTTCACTGGTGTAGGAGCTACCATGGGGTTTAAGCCAGGATACAAAAACGCGTCCCCAGCTCCAGTCGCTGGCGAATAACGCTTGCTGGTACTTTTTCGGAAAGTTTGACCCGTAACCAAACGTGATCCCGGTGGGTGACCCCGGACCGTATTCATAGACAGGCGGTACCGTATCCTCATAATAAGGTGGCCACTTTCCTGAGCCTGATCGCCAACCATAATCCGTTCCGGTAACGACATGCAATAATCGCGTCGGTTGATACCAGGCCGTATCCATGTCGAACTCTGCATCGGCGTCCGTCGTGAACAGGTCACCCGTTTCGTTGAAGGCCAGGTCAAACGCATTGCGAAATCCGACCGCCATCAGCTCCCAAGTTTTACCCTCTGGATCTGTTCGCGCTATCCAACCTCCCGGAGCGGTTGTTCCCTTTTCGCTGCCAATCGGGCCCCAGATACGTGGCAACAAATCATCTTCCCCCCAATGGGTCGGAACCTTCGATGCGAACCCTGGGCCTTCTGGCAAGGGCGTCTTATTTCCGGCAATAACATAGAGCCATTTACCTCCAGGCCCCGGAACCACGCTATGAGGTCCATGCTCGCCTTTCGCGACAAAGTCGCGGAGGTACTCAACCTTATCAAATTGATCATCTCTATCTGAATCCTGAATACGGTAGAGTCCTCCACCTTCGTATTTATCCTCAGCCACCACCGCATAAAGACTTCCGAAGGCAAAGGTCAGTCCATTCACGTAACCAATCTCTATATCTATTGGCAGCACCGAAGCGACCGCTCCACCCTGCAAAGTTATCCGAAACAACCCTCCATTCTGATCCCCCGCAATCAGTCGACCTTGATCATCCACACACAGTGCCACCCAGGAACCCTGGGTATCTCCCGGAACCGCATAGACCTGCGTTACTTCGAAACCATCGGCTACTTGGATTGATGCACCTTCGAATTGTGCAATCAACGAACGCCCGAAGAGAAACAAAGAAACAGCATATAGAGAAAGGATCACACTTAGCCTCATAACATCAGCTCATCCTCTATCGATCGTCTTGACCTATTAAAATCGAATAAATCCACTGATACCGATAACCCATGCATAACTATTTACCCCCGCAGTTCCCACCCTTCTCGGTACGGTGGATGGATCAATGCGTTGGCCACCTTGTGATCCTTGAAGCGCATGGAAGCGCTGTCCCATTCGAGACGTTGATTCGGTACTCGAATCGCCAATACACCAAGCAACACCATTTCCGTGAGGGCTCCTCCGTAGGAAAAGCTGGAGCTCGCTGAATTTCCGTCTTTACAGGCACGGATCCAATCGCCCTCGTGACTCCCCTTTACGCGGGGAATAGTCTTGGGAGGACGGTTAGCCATAAACGAAGCCATCTTCTCTTCGGGTAAGAGCTTTAACCCACCCGCTCCATGACTGCCGTGCATGAGTACTCCTTCGTCTCCGATCATGAGCGCCCCGCTGTTGGGAAGTTGTACGTCGTTGGAGACTCCCTTGGGCCGAAAGGGAAGCAACCGCCCGTCCGACCAGTTGATAGTCACCGGAGGTTTTCCATTACGGGCCGGAAAGTGATAGCGCACCTGCGTTGCACGAGGATAGGTTTCGCCAAGAACAGCTTCTTCCCAATGCGTGGAAGTCGCTTCCACCGTAGTCGGGGCTCCAAGCTCCAGCGCGTAGAAGGAAGGATCCAGAATATGACAGCCC
>CALGUT010000863.1 GCA_937920335.1 uncultured Opitutales bacterium | reverse complement strand
CTGCAATGGTTGGGTACTTATGATCGATATGTTGGATGAGTTCCAGGAAAGCACTCACGCCCTTGTATTCATGATATTCATAGTGGCTGAGTTTTCCACCATTGACCAAAACGACGAAGGCGGGCGGGTAGTCCTCCGATTTTAACATCGGGAGCAGGTTGATGTAACCACCCTTGCCCTTGACCTCACTACCAGGTCTACCCCCATGAAGATAGTAGATTACTGGATAGCGTTTGCCCTTGTTTTCCGGAGCATCATAGCCACGGGGCAGTGAATAATAAAACCCCACATCCGTTTGATTGGCCTCGGATGGGAAAGTCCCGTGGATCAAAGAGGGGTGCATCTGCTCTGGAGCCTCATTGATCCATTGAAACGAATCAAAGTTCTTATACCAACTGGGTTCCTCCTTCGCTGAAAGTGAAGAGGCGATGAAAAGAAATAGCAGGAGAGTGGGATATCGGTAGTTCATGGGGCTAAATTTGTTAGCTTAACAGAGTGCAGTTTGAACCACAAATTGCACAGAAGTCACATAAAACTTTTCAGGATATGAAATTTGGCTCATCGAAGCGGACGGATGGCGTGCAAGAGGCTGGTTCTGCCTATCGGTTTCTTGGTTGCCCTAATATTAAGCTGGCGCCACGAGTTGCCTCTTTGTTGGGCGTCGTAGTTTTAGGTCAGTGCTGCCAGCAGGATACAGCTAACGATAACGAGGCCGACAAACAGAAAATGGCAGCGCATAATTCCGCTTTTGCGGTGCTTCTGAATATCTGGTACGGTTCCGCCAAAGCCATTCCAGGCATAGCGCAGCCAGAAGAAGGCGAACACCGCCATGGCCATGAAGAAGATTTTGAGTCCGATTGACATAGGTAAAGGAAAATGAATTCTGGAAATGGAACGTGCAAGTTTGAATGACCGCTCAATCCCCAATTGTCGGGTCGATTGCGGTTCATACTACGTTCGAGTCGTTTAGACTGATACACTTGGTCGAATAAGGGGATTCTGGGCAGCTTATGCCGATTGCTACGGTACCAGGTTATGGCCTTGAACGTCGTTCGAATCATAGCTGAACGCCGGATTCAACTACCTAAAAGTCATATTTGCTTGAAAGTCTGGAATGTTCGTTAGGGTATTGGTTTATCAGTTCAGAATTTGAATCGGAAATTATCTGTCGAATACTTATGAAAACACCAAAAGTTGTCTTATTCGTTTTTGCGGTTGTCTCGCTGTTAACAGCGGACTTGTTCGCATTGGGAGAAGATGTCAGCCCCGAGTCCACGGAAGCTGTTCGGATCGTCGCCGCGAAGGAGAAACTGGTCCAAGAGTCTGATACGGTAGTGTTATATGCGAAAGGACTGTGTTGCCCATCTTGTTCGATTGGAGTTCGGAAGATGGTGAGTCGCTTGGACTTTGTGGATCGCAAGCGGTTCAACAAAGGTGTGGAGCTAGACACGAAAACACAGCTTATCTCGGTTGCGTTATTGGAGAGCAAAGAGGCTGATTTTGACTCATTATCTGAGGCGATTACAGATGCTGGATACGATCCGGTAAGATCCTACAGTCTCGTAGGCGGTGAATTACAGACGAACTCGCTGATTTCCAAGTAAGAATCAAGTGAAGCTTGTTTGGCCTAACTGCGTAAGGTTTGTTTGGATTCTTGCACTTGTTCCGTCCGCTTTTTCGGATCAACCGATCTTTAATGAGATGCCCCGATGGGATAACGGGTGGGGTGTTCAGTTCGTCCAAGAATTCCGGCGGGAAGCGGATCTGCTTTCTGGTGGTGAGGTGATAGGTAAAGGCTTTTCTGAGAATGTCGACATCCTGCATGTGGAAGGGGTTTATACTTGGGATAAATCGATCCGCGCGACTTTGAAGCTTCCGTGGGTCATAGATGCCAGTCGAGAGTTTCCCGATGGAGAAGGTGGAAAGATTACGCAAAAAGATGAAGGAATCGGAGATGCAACACTGGCGTTGCCATTAAAGAAGTATTTTAATCTCGATGGGAGGAGCGGATCCTGGACCTTGGCTCCGCAGGTGCGGGTGCCATTATCTGGCGACGATTTATACGAAGTCTACGATGGCGTCTGGGGCACTGGGGTATCCACGGGGTATGAAACAGAAACTTACCGCTACCTGTTTGCCTTTCAGGTGAGTGGTTGGGTTTTCGAAGAGGGCGAACCATTTCAGGCATCAGCGAGTTTGGATCTGGG
>CALGUT010000862.1 GCA_937920335.1 uncultured Opitutales bacterium | reverse complement strand
TAGAGCACGAGCTGTCCGTGAGGAATGTGGGCGTAGTGGTTTCTGATATACATGTAGCGGCCATCAGTAACAGTGCGTACCGAATCGGGTCTTTCATCCATGCGCCCCCGAAACCCAAATGAATATTTTGGATCTGGCGTTTGTTGATTCCCCGCAAAGGCGTTGCCGTGATAATAGTCGGGAATCTTGACATTGGCGAGCGATAGCAGGGTTGCGGGAAAATCGATGAATGCGACGAGTCGATCAGAACTGCCACCGGTTTCATAGTCATTCGGGGCCAGGTGCTTCCACTTTTCCGGGAAGTAAACGATCAAGGGCACATGCAACCCACTCCAGCCTGGATAACGCTTACTACGCGGCATCCCCGAGCCGTGATCAGCCCAGAAGAACACAATGGTGTCTTCTGTGAGTCCGGCATCTTCCAGTTCTTGCATACGCTCAGCGAAGTACTGATCTCCCTCCGTTAATCGATCGTAGTATTGCGCCCAGTCTTTCCGAACTTCTGGGGTGTCGGGGTGGTAGGGAGGAATGGGAGCCTTGGCAGGGTCGTGATGCGGATTCGGATTCTCATTGCGAATCTGACTTTCGTGCGTGCGGGTGAAATTGAAGGTCGAAAAGAACGGTTTTCCCTCAGGACAATTCTTCCAGTGGGCGTTGGTTGAAGAGTCATCCCAGCCCTTTTCATCAATCGTCAGATTGTAATCCTCCTTGGAATTATTTGCCGTATAATATCCGGCTTCCTGAAGGTAACTCGGATAAAATTTCATGTATGACGGAGCGGGAACTCTGGAACGCATATGGTGACTTCCCGTCGACGGTGGATACATACCCGAAATAATCGTCGTTCTTGCGGGCGCGCACACCGGGACATTGGAGCTCGCTTTGTCGTAACGAAAAGCCCGTTTGGCAAACGCATCCAGATTCGGAGTGGTTGCATAGGTGTCGCCGTAGGCACCCAGATGCGGGCCATGGTCCTCATTGGAAATCCAGAGTATGTTGGGCAAGTCAGTCGCTCTGACCAATGAAGAAACAAGGAGTATTGCGAGAAGGAGAAATTTATTCATGGGGTTTTATGGATTTGTACGAATCGAATAGGTGGCAGCCACCGGTCATCCCATGGGGTAGGGATAAGTTTCTGAGATTTGGTCGATAGCAGCGAGGGCATCTTTCGAAAGAACGAGATCCGCAGCTTTTAAGTTTTCTTCTAGTTGCTCCATATCGTTGATGCCGAAGATTGTGGAAGGCACATAGTCATGTTGCTTGGACCAGGTCAGCGCGAGTTGAGGGAGGGTGATACCTTCCTTTTCGGCGACGCCCATGAGTTCGAGGGTCGTGGCTAGACTCTTGTCGTTGACGAAGCGGCGGGCCATTACTTTTTGGCGTTCCTCTCCGTGTTTAAGGTAGTAGGAGAATCGTACGCCATCTGGTATTTCTGGGACGTTGTATTTACCAGTGAGAACACCGCCACCAAGGGGTGAGAAGGGGAGGAGTCCTATCTTTTCCCGACGGCAGATATCTGCCAGTGCATCTTCGAAGCGGCGGTTGTTGATGCTAAAGTTATTTTGAATGGTCTGGTAGCGAGTGAAGCCACACTGTTCGGCAGTCGCTTGCGCTTTCATGGTTCCCCATTCGGTTTCATTGCTGCTGCCAGCGATGCGGATCTTACCTTCCTGAACGAGTTCGGTCATCGTTTCCAGAATCTCTTCATAGCCAGCGTCGTGGTCTGGCCAATGGGTTTGGTAGAGGTCGATATGATCGGTTTGTAAGCGTTTCAGACTGCCTTCAACGGCAGTGCGAATGTGATGGCGATCCAGAGCGGTCTTTCCTTCTCGAACAGGTGGAACGAACCAGGCATGGCCAGCGCCGGCGACTTTGGTAGCAAGGATGATCGAGTGTCGGGGCTTGTTTTTAAGCCAACGCCCAACGATCTCTTCGGTTTGAAATACCCATTCCGCTTTTGGGGGTACCGGATAAAGCTCCGCAGTATCGAAAAAATCGATACCGGCTTCGAAAGCGCGGTCCATTATTTTGTGCGCCGTGGCTTCGTCGCAGGTGGATCCGAAGGTCATGGTGCCGAGGCAGAGGTCTGAGACGACGATACCGCTGGTTCCTAGTCGATTTCTATTCATAGTTGGGATATTAGATCAATTGAGATTGGGGCGTAAAGTATTCCTACAACCTTGAGGCTGCGAGTTCAGCGGCTTCACTGCGAACACTTTGATTCAGCCGGCAGTGTGCGGAGAGTGCGGTTCCGCGGAGGCGTTCTCGAACATGAGCGAGGCCGTTTGATCGGGCGTCGAGGAAAGGGTTGTCGATTTGCTCGGTGTCTCCCATCAGGACCATCTTTGAGCCTTGGGCAAGACGGGTGACTGCCGCTTTCATTTGGCTGGGAGTGAGATTTTGAACCTCGTCCAAGATGAAGAAAGTATTGGAGATGGACCGACCACGTATGTAGGCAAGGGCTTCGATTTGTACGATGCCCGATTCGAGCAGAAAATTATAGGGTTTCCCAACGGGGAGGAAGGAGTCAAATTTGTCGTCGTTGGTATTCTGATTTTGGCCGTTTTGCTTTTTGGCGATACCGCGCTTCTTCTTTCTCTGGGATGCCGCTTTGCCAGCGAGTGATTCGGGGCGCTTTCGGTGGTTACTGAATAGCACTTCCAGGTTGTCGAAATAGTTCTGCATGTAAGGCGCCATCTTGGCGTCCTTGTCACCAGGAAGGGCTCCGGGGTCTTTCCCGATCTCAACAGTCGGACGGGATATATAGACCCGTTCGAAACCTCCGTTGTAATGTGCGCCCAACGTTTGAGCGAGGGCCGATGCAATTGCCAAAAAGGTTTTACCGGTCCCAGCCTTTCCCTTGCAGGTGACGATTTTGACATCCGGATTGAGCATGGCATCCATAAAAACCAGCTGTTC
>CALGUT010000861.1 GCA_937920335.1 uncultured Opitutales bacterium | reverse complement strand
GTATCAATGAATTGGAAAACCACGCGTATGCGCTCATCGAGCCTCAACTTGCGAGTTCCGATGCCGACTACAAGGGAGCCGCTATTCAAAAAGAACAATTTTCCTACAAGGCAGGGCTCGTATTGAGACTTAAGGCCGACGCGACCAAACCCTCAGGGTACGATTACGAATTTGTCACTTACCAACGTTCGTCTTCCACTCAGGCGAATAGTCCGCGGTCGCTAGATGGAAGCGGAAAACCGATTGAAGTAAAACTCGACACCACCAATCTACCCGCTGACCTGGTTAAGATATCTCCCTACGGAGAAGACGGTAGTAACACACCCATCAGTGGATTTTATGATAAACGCCAGGAACAGGGCATGGACGTCGTCGACTTGGATGTCGGGCTACTTCGATCAACCGTCGATAGCTCGGACGCTACATTTGACTCCAATGCCTGGAACGGAACCTACGGACTGACCGCTGGAGGCAAGTTCGATTGGAACGGTATTCTTTACGTTGAGGTTCCAACAGTCGCAAGTGCCAGTGGTAGAGTCGACAAGGTCAAAAAGGCAAAATCCGGTATTTCTGTAAGGTTGAAAAACGGCTCTGAAATACCCTCACCCCCAGGATCTCCGGATAAGGGCTTTACCGTTGCGACGAACGCACCTCTCTACGTTCTGGGTGACTACAATGCCGACGGTAATTCAGCCACGGGCTCTGCAACCGCCACCGACGGTTCCGATGAAAAACCGGCGGCCTTAATCGCAGATGCAATCACCATTTTGAGTAACGATTGGGAGACCAACAATTATGACACCAAGTCCAAAGGCAGCAAAAACGACCGAAACGCAGGTTTTACAGAAGTATCTGCCGCTTTTCTAACCGGCCAAAGCGCCACCCTACCCGGCGACGGTAAATATAGCGGTGGTGTTCACAACTTTCCTAGATTCCTTGAGAATTGGGGAGGCACCGGGTTTCGCTATCGCGGATCCCTTGTCGCTCTCTTCCAAAGTGAGGTCAATTGGAAACACATGATAGATGGCCAATCCTGGTACAGTCCCCCAAAGCGTAACTGGGGGTTTTCATCTCTCTTCCAGAACGGAGATTTTCCCCCAGGCACACCCATGGTTCGTGATTTTCGCAGAAAGCATTTTCGCTTTATCTCGAAGACTGATTACGCAGCCCTGGCAACCTCACCGTAGTCGTATTGTAAAGGCTTGGTTAAAGTGGGTAAGTAGAACCCCTCAGTTTGTGTACTCAAATACATACTTACTGCACAAAACTCATCAAAACCCTGTAAAGCAATCGAACAGGATAGTTCAAATCCGATGATTTAGCTTATCTTCTTTTCCGGATAGACCTTGGGAGAGGTTAAAGGAAAAATGGATAGGAAAAAATCAGAAGGTTTCACACTCATTGAAGTAATAGTTGGTATGCTCGTTTTTGCGATGCTCGCAACCACGAGTTCAGTAGCATTCGTTCAAACGCAAAAATTGGCTCACGCCAATATCATGCACAATACGGCCCGCACGGTGCTGCAAGGATACGTCGAGCAGATCAAAGGCGTACAATATTTCAAGTTATTGGAATCGATCAATGATCCAACTACGATCCCACTCCCCACCAAAAGCATTTCATCTATTGCAACTGGCGATGATATCCAACTTGCGGATACGCTCTTTCTTAATCAGGAAAACTACAAGAAAGTCCTGATAGATCTGATTGACCGCGGAGGCGGAGTCTTTGACGAACACACGATGGATCTCTATGTAACTCCGGTCGTTACCAATATCAACAGCACCGCTGGAGTCCAGGTTCTGGAATTTAAGCTCAACTATCGATACGAGTCCCTCTTCAAAGGCATCAATGCGTCTCACACGGGAACCGTCCGCTTTATAAAAACCTCCGTTTCGGAATTCTAATCATGAAAAACACGACGCACCACACACCCTCTAAAAAAGCCACGAAAAAACGGAAACTCGGATTTTCTCTGCCCGAAGTCACGGTCGCACTCAGTATTTTTTCTATGGTATCCGGCGGTCTCCTTTCGTTTCACGTTCAGATGATAAAAGGTGGTCTGTTTAGCGAGCAAAAGAACCGCATCAATCGTGACATACGCACGGTCACTAATGAATTCAATGATGTCGCTAAAGAAGCCAATTACTTCGTTCTCTATGACAGTTTTAATCAAAATAGCCGTAACGACGAAGATGATCGGCTCTTCAGCAATCGATCCGGTGACTTCGTTGTCTTCGTATTTACCGCCCCCAATTCAGCAACATTTGGAAGCCAACCCGTAGAAAGAATCGTCGGTTACTACCGATCCCCCCAGGATCTCGACGATGTTACAAACGTCGGTCCTGTCATGAAATTCGATACCAACTTTACTACCCCGGTCGATATCGGCGACTCGGGCTCGAACACACTGGAAGATTTATTTCCTAGTAACGGAGATTCTTCCCAAGAAGTCGTCGAGCT
>CALGUT010000860.1 GCA_937920335.1 uncultured Opitutales bacterium | reverse complement strand
GCGAGTCGATTCATGGGAAATGAACCAGCGGAAGTATTCGGAAGATCACTATCCAGTGTTCCTGAGACCCATTCATTGCTTTCCGTGTCCGAGGTATTGGGGTTACCTATCGAAACCATGGATGATCAGTTCGGTTGTGTAAGTGACTTTCTTGTCGATGATACAAATTGGTCACTGCAGTATATGATCATTGATTCGAATCGCTGGCTTCCAGGAGGTGCTAAGTATGGCATTCACATAAAGCGACTGGAGAAGGTCGAGGCCGAAGGACGGGGCGTAGTCGTCAACATGAAGCGCGCACAAATCGAAGAGCTCTCTGAATACGATCCAGACCAACTCGCTTATTAAACAACCCAACGACGAAAGACTCTCATTATGAATGAACCCATCTATAAAAAAATCGAGGTCATAGGCATCTCGGACGTATCGATCGAAGCGGCCGTGAACAACGCGGTGGCGACATCGGATAAGTCGATCCGAAACATCAAATGGTTTGAAGTCGGGGAGATCCGGGGCAGCGTAAAAGGCGGTCAGGTGGGGCAGTGGCAAGTAGGTCTGAAGCTTGCCTTTACTGTAGACGAAAATCCCTCAGCAGAACTTGGGATTGAGCGAGTGAAGACGGAAGAATTTGCCCGCGAGGCTAAAACACCGATTCGGGAAGACTCAGGGAAGAAGATCGTTTGATTTAGACAGCCTGCTTTCGTAGGTCATTTGATGTTGGTTCCCTCGATTTACTACACCTTCTCGCCGCGATTGCTAAAATCGCGAACCAAGTGGTTAACACAGCCGGGTTGCGAAACGGGAAGTCGATCAAAGCGTGGACCATCGTGCTGGCCAGGCCCGCGAGTAGCATGAGCGTTACAGGATCTTTCCAGCGTCCTGATCGAAAAATTACCCAAAAGAAGTAGCCAGGGATAGAGAACAGTATCAACGTTCCCACTACGCCGAGTTCAATCAAAAATTCCAGGTAGTCGTTGTGGGCGTGCTGCCAGAAGAAATTTTTTTGACCGATTTTCAGGCTACCCCATTTTAACGCTTCCTCGCCTTCGAGATTTTGAAACTGCCTGAATCCGTGACGGTAGTTACCGGCCCCCCAACCGTAGATCGGCGCCTCTGAAAACATGCTAAGACCGCTTTCGTATGCAATCGTCCGCTGGACGAATGAGTAGTCATCGACGATCTCGGAGTTAAGGGTGCTTAAATACTGCGCGCTCGTTTCTTTTAAGAGGTAGAAGGAACCAAGTATAAGTGTGATTGTTACGGTTACTCCAGCCCCGATCAGCAGCAGCTTACTGGCATCGGATGACTTGATGAGCTTGAATGCAATCGGTAAGAAAGCGGCAACGATTCCCAGGCTACAAAGAAAACCGAAGCGTGACTTTGATAATACAACAGTGACCAGAATCAAAATCGCACAAAACAGGAAGAACCAGCGGGGATTTGTTCGTGTCCGATTTCCCTTTCGGTGAGCGAGAAGGAAACAGGCAATACTCGTAGCCAGGCCCAGGTTAAGAAACGCAGCCGCGTGGTTCTTGTAGAGAAATGTCGCAAAATAAAGCGGTAAGCCTTCGTCCACGGCGTCGAAGAGCCCGAGTATGCTCGGGTTGTCCAAATTGAGCTGAATGATTGCGACTATGGCAATGCACGAGCTATTCAGAACTATCAATGGCAGCGTATACTGCCTGTGAAATCGGCTGCGAACCTGGATGAGACAGCTGACTAAGCCCAGGCCGAGTATCATGATGAGCAAAAACCTCAGAGGCGACGCATCGGTGAAGTCGGAGTGGATCGAGGAGGGTAGCCAGGGTATGTAGTCTTTTGGAGCGAGGCTCCATATGCGAAGTCCAAGTTCCCATTGCTGCTCGTATTGAGGATTCCAGTACTGAATCAGCACGTAGCCCATCAGCAGAGCCGATAAGACCACGGGCGTTCGGATCGACCGGAAAGACTCCAGGGAAAGCGAAGTCAGGCATAGCAAGATCAGGGCGGAGCTGGCTATCTGAACTTCCAGAATTTGCCCACCTAAGAACCAGGGTTGGCCCAAGAGTACGCACAGGATAATCGCAATAGTCGCTGCATAGATCCATCGTGCTGTCCTGGTTTGGGGGCTCATTTTCGAAAATCTATGCCATAACCGATGGGACTTTAAACGTTAAACGTAAAATCCATTCAAATAGTTCATTTGTGTTTGAACTTAATGAATCGTGAGTCAGAGTCGACGTCTCCTTAGTGAATGAAACCTGACGCTCCATCCCCTGACAGCCTTCCCGAATGGCGGGTCGCTATGATCGAATTGTTTGTGGGCGGAGCGCAATTGATCGGCCTTCCGAAATCATTGGGTCAGATTTATGGCTACCTCTATTCTGCAGTGGAGCCCGCAACGATGGACCAGGTGATTGTTGATTTGGGAATCAGCAAAGGGTCGGCTAGTCAGGGGTTGAAATTCTTACGCCAGCTGGGAGCTGTAAAAACGCAACTGATCATTGGTGACCGGCGGGATCACTTTGTCGCTGAGGTGAGATCGAAAAAACTCATGGGAGGCTTTATTCGGGAGAAGTTAACGCCTGCCTTGGAAGATGGTGCGGAGCGTGTCGGCTTCATTCGTGAACTTCTTGCCCAAGAAGGACTCATGGGTGATAGCGTTCAAAAGGATCAAGTCGTAAAATTGGAAACCTGGAATAAGAAGCTGAAGATGGCACTTCCATTGATACAGAAAGTCTTGGGGGAGTAACGAGCAGGACTGGTTGTGAGCACTGACAATTTGATAAGCTTGTTTATGAAAAGCTCTCTTTTTAGAAAGGGGGCTCCCATGTTGGTGTGGCAGGCTTTGATTCTCGTTTTTACATTGGCGTCGAGTATATGGATTGCCCGGTCCTTGGGACCGTTCGAATTGGGGAGATCTGGTTTCATACTCGCTACGGTTAGTCAGGTTCTGTTGGTGATTTCTGTTTGCCCGAATACTTACGCGGTTCGTCTTATCAAACAGTCCGCAAATGTGGAAGACGCCATTAGCCTCGTCGTTACCGGTCGGGCTTTTGTAGCGATCATTTATTTGTTGGTCCTAAGTCTCGCGCTTGTTTTCGGGCTGATCCCAGCGGAATGGATGGATATCGTTCTCTTGGGATCCTTGTTGCCGATATTGATGGCCTTTCAGCCCTTGTGGCTTTTTCAAGCGTTTGAAAAGCAGGTAGCACAACTTAAAATGAGCGCCTGCATCGCTGCGATCGTCCTGGTCTATACTGTGAGCTTTATTCGCAAAGGCGGAACGGCTGATGAAGAATTAACCGCACGGCTGATTGCCCTTTTGATAGGGTTGATTGTTGGCTGGTGGCTTATCGGAAAAGTGAATCCATTTAAGTATGTAAAGCTGAGGAAATTGAATCGCTCTCTCGTCGAAATATGGAATAGCCGAACCCTTTTTATCACCCAAATTACTATGTATGTAATCGTTGGGTTAGAGCTCCCTTTGATGGCATATCTTTTGGAAATTGAGGAGTTGGGAAAATACCGAACAGCGACTCAACTGGCTCTCGGGTTAAACGCCTTTATCGCGATACTGCCCATGATCTACTATCCAGAGTTTATTGAACTGAAAAAACAGTCCAACAGACTTCTGTGGAACCGCCAGAAGGTGCTTTCAAGTTATTTGACGATCTCTGTTATTCCAGTCGTGGTGCTTGTGTTTGTGTTGGGTCCGATGGCATTCACCTGGGTGTTTGGTGAAACGTTCTCCGATGCGGGTATCCCATTCGCAATACTGGTGTGTTCCAAGTTGGTTGTTTTGATCGCTGGGGTGTTTGCCTGGGGGCTGTGGGCCGGATCTAAAGACCTCGCAATATTGATTCTATTCTCGGTAGTGGGTGCGGTGACACTCTCTTCCAATATCTTGCTAATTCCACGATTCGGTATGATGGCAGCGTCCAGCATCCATTTTCTTGGTCAATTTGGTATTCTGATTGTGACGTTCATGATGGCGAAGCGGGAGGGACTGAAGGTTTAGTGACTATGAATATTAGAGTTTCCCCAGGCTTGTTTTTATTATCCTTAATTCTGATTTTCGGGAATAGTATATTCAACCTGTATGGGTATACGTCTTTGAAGTACTTATTTATAGGAGGTGGTCATCTTATACTAGGACTTCTTTACCTATATCATGCTGGATCTAGTGGTTTGGAAAACTTTATGAAGGGTTTTATCGCCATAATGGTCTTAGTCCCCTTCGTTGCGTTATCGTACTTTAGGAATCACTTCGTATTCGATATCGTTAATTTGTACCTGTTTACATCCGCGGTAATATTTTTCCTTACAGGAATGGTGATTCAAGGAAAGTATCTTGAGTTCACGGATGCTAAAACCGAGCTGCTGGTTTCGTTATTCTATGCCACTCTTTTCCTACTTTGCTTGCTGAAGATAAATCAAATAAGCGTCTATGATGTAAGTAGAAACTTTGATAACTATGGATTGCATCCTGTTGGGGTCGCCATCTCATTCGGGTTCCTCTGCCAAGTTGCCACATTTAAGGCGATACATGGACAACGATGGACGAGAATCGTCTGGACGGTAGCAGCCCTCGAAGCCTTTTTAATAGTCTTTTCAACGGGATCGAGAGGGGCGTTGGTCTCACTCGTGCTCATAAACTTTATACTGCTTTTTAAGTATGTTGGAAGGCTAAGGGTAATCGCTAGTGTTGCTGGGCTTACAGTCGTCTCAACTTTAGTTATCTATTTCGCATACGACTTTCTTTCGACAATTCCGTTTTTCGATCGAATCATCCTTGCGATTGACCGAGCAAAACTCACATTTGCTTCTGTTGGATTTGGCTATATCGATCTATCTGGAAGGCTCGATATCTGGGATTATTATGCTCGGTCCGTAGGAGACTGGATGTTGTTCGGTGAAAGCGGGTATGTTCCTTACCCTCACAACTCAATATTAGAAATTTTTGTTCGCTTCGGGCTACTTGGGTTTTTGCCTTTCATTGTATTGTTGTTTTCGATCGTAAGGGCTCTAATCGGATTGTTTTCTCGGAACCTAGTGACAGTCTTTATGGCTCAGCTGCTTGTTTTAGATTTCCTTATATCTTTGGTGAACGGGAGCCTTGAAATTCATCGACTGATGTTTTTGGGGATTGGATACTTCGTTTCGACAAGTATTTCAAAGAGACGTAGTAGTCCGAAATACTCTGGGACATAATGAGTAGAATACTCATATTCGATCCTCACTCGAGTGGGCATCATCCCGTTTATATAGAGCGGTTTATTAACAACTTGTTTCCTTACAGTGAGAAGCATCAGTTTACGTTTGCGGTTCCCGCTAAGACAATAGCCCTGCTTTCTGAAGAAGCCAAACGCTTGGCGAAAGAGCATTCCTACCGTTTCGTCGAAATTGATTTCGAATCCTACCGAAAGACGCGGGCGATCTGTGGAGTGTCTATTGCCGAAAGGAGACTATTGAGTCAGCTCTTGTCTTTAGGAAATTATGATTCGGTTATCCTGTTTTATGGGGATCACATCGTTAATAGCGTCGGGGTTTTTCCGTTACCAAGCGTCAAGTGCGTGGCTTTGTTCTTTAGAGCCCCTATTCTAGAACCTAAGGGTGGGCCTCTGCTAATCCGAACGATCGAAAGAGTGAAGATTCGAACCAGGCGATGGCTCTTAAGATCCTTTCTAAAGAGCGGTTCAAACAATAAGGGACTGTTCCTGGATTTCCGTATGACCGACTCGAAGAATGAGGCCTATGGACTATGCCCAGAACCAACGGTCGATGCGTGCCTACCAACTGAGGAAACGCTTGAAATCGCAAAGAGGTTTCCAGCCGATGATACGCGCATAAATATGCTCTTGGCCGGTGGTATCACCCAGAGGAAAGGGACGGCGCAGTTTCTTAGCTTACTTACTCGCGAGGCCTTACCCACATTAAGGAAAATCCGATTGATCATTGGAGGAGAAATACTGGACGCAGATGAAGGTAGGCGTGTAGAAGCGCTCATCGACCAACTAAAGAAAACGGGCGTATCAGTTCTGACAGATTTTACACGAATTGACGAACAGACCTATGCTTACTTATTCGAGTATACAGATATCGTGACAGTTCCCTACATTGATCATTTCGGCCCGAGTGGTGTCGTGAGCCATGCCATTCGTGCAGGTAAGTGTATTCTTGGGTGTGATGGTGGATGGATCGGAGAAATCGTGAGAAAGTATGGGAACGGATTAACGTACCGTACGGATGATTGTGCCAGTTTTTCGAATGCTCTGACAGGTGTTCTTCAAAGCTATAAAAGCGATTACTGCAGCGACTTTCGTGATGAGTTCGTGAGATTCAACAACGAGACCCATTTTACCAAGGTGATAATGGATTCGTTGGAGGGGATACAGTAATGGAACGGAAAACGAATCGAGATGGTCGCAGGGCCTGTAGTATTGTGTTCGTCCAAACGATGATAACGAATTATCGAACGCAGTTCTTTCTTCGCCTCGTCCAAGAGTTGGGAGAGCTTGGGCACAAGCTGTTGATTCCGACCGGTACGACCTATTTCTTTCCGGAGCTTAAGAATGGGTATGCGGGTATCCCTTTTGTTAAACGAGTTAAGAACGTGATGCTGTTGAACGATCGACTGATGTTTCAATTGCTTCCGTTTCGTAGAGTCGTGGGTGCGGATCTGATATTTTTTGAGTTTAATCCCAGAATCTTATCAACGTGGTTCATCGTATTCATTCGGCGACTACTCGGAAGGCGTTCTGTTGGATGGGGGCATTACTATAGCCGGAAAGGGGAGGGGGCTACTCAGAATCTGATTAGAAGGCTCTTGTTCTGCCTGATAGAAGAGTTCGTAACCTATTCAGAAAGAGAGCAGAAAGTTATTTCTCACAGGTGGCCTGAGAAGAAAGTTATGGTTGCCCATAACAGTACGAACTCTCGATCTGAATTTGCACCTGCTTCGTCGATCATCGATCAACAGGATATCGTCTATTCGGGCAGATTGATACCGGAGAAGAAAGTAGACCTTTTGTTGAAGAGTTTTGCGATCGCTTGCGAAACGAATGCCGAGCTCGGCCGGTTGCATATTGTGGGGTCGGGGCCCGAGCATCATTTTTTGGAAGGTCTGGCGCAGAAGCTAGGTATAACGGACCGGGTTGTATTCCATGGCTCAGTCTTCGAAATGGATGTGCTTAGGAACCTGTACGCATCGTGTTTCTGTTCAGTCAGTCCAGGCTATGTAGGCTTGATGGTATTTCAATCTCACGCCCATGGAAGGCCGATCATAGTTTCGCCGGGTGAGCCCAATGCGCCGGAGTTTCACATGTGCGAGGAGGGCGCGAATAGCGTTTTCTTCAAATCGGATAGTTCCGTGTCGCTTGCTACCGCTATCATCGATGTGTTTGATAACAGAATGCAGTGGGACCTCGTGAGCAGAGATATTCAGACAGTGTGTTTAGATAAATATTCGATAGAAGCGATGGTATCCCCGTTTGTCGCGTTAGCTGTGGGTTCGAAAGAGGAGGTGGATCTATGATATTGGTTAACGCGTTGGGGTGTAAGGAATCGGGTGCGCGTTTGGTCTCACGGAAATTATGCGCGGAGTACCACGGAGAAGAGAAGCTTTTCATGATCGTCGCGAATAGCGCGTCCGATTATGTATATGGGGAACAGGTTAAACTGGTCGCTCTGTCCCATGTTGTCTTTGGACGGTACCTTCGACCCCTCTATGAATTGGTCATCTACTTCTTCTCTCTTTTACCGTTCGTATCTGCGGTTGTGAATCTTTCCAACTATGGGTTGTGCTATGGGCCTAAGCATACCGTCTATTTTCAAAACTCGAATTTATTGAAGAGACAAGATGCGCAACTGCGGACAGGTAGAGCAAATTTCTTTAACCGATTCCTCCTGTGGAGCTGTGTGAGGAACGCCAGAAAAATGATCGTTCAATCAGCCGTTGTGCGGAGTGAGCTTGAACAAATGTTCGGAGACGATCTAAGAGTTCCTATTGACGTGTGTCTTCCTGAAGTCGTGGTTCCCGTTGTTAAAGATAGTAAGTATCGCCACTTTCAGTTTCAAGGATTCTACCCGACTTCAACGTTAGCCTATAAAAGGAATGATTTGGCTATAAATAGTCATCAGCATTTAGCTGAAGAGATGGGATTGGTGATTACAGTTGAGCCAGAGGAACCGGGTTTGGTCAATGTTCGCAATGTAGGCGTTCTTAGTTTGGAGGACGTTTATAGGTATTATGCAAACAGTGACTATCTGCTCTTTACGTCGGAGGTCGAATCGTTGGGTCTACCTTTGCTGGAGGCGATATCTATCGGTAAGCCTGCCGTCTTGCCGGATTTGGATTATTGTAGAGAAGTATACGCGGGCGCAGCGGTGTATTTTTCGGTGTTTGAACCCGGTGCAATCGCCGGAGCGATTGAAGCACTGCGGGCAAATCTCGATCACTATGTTGACGCAGCAGCTCGGAGGTATGAGCTATTGAAGCCGACTCAAAAGAGTTGGAAAAAGCATTGGGAGGTTCTTATCCCAACTAGTCGGTAAACCCATTGCTATGCGTCGCCTCAAAATAATTAGTAATCTGTTCGCTCCCGATCAATTGGGCGGGGCATCCCTCTACACAGATTTGGCTGCGTATTTCCAGCAAGCGGGTTGGGATGTACAGGTAATAACGACGTTCTCATACTATCCGGCATGGAAACTCATTGGGGCTGATAAACGAAAGCTAAAGCGGGTTGATCTGATTAACGACTGTGAGGTCACACGCCTGAAGATGTATGTTCCATCCAATCCAAGTGGACTGAATCGTATGCTTTCTGATCTGAGCTTTCTCTTTTCCTTATTGTGCGATTCCGCTGTTAGACCCGGTAAAAGACATGCCGTTATTACTGCCTGTCCTATGTTGTCTCAGTCGTGCTTTGCGAAGCTAGCTGACCTGAAACGTTACGGACCCGTCGTGTTGATCGTGCAAGATATCGCGTCAGGGGCTGCGGGAAGCCTTGGGATACTCAAGGGAAGCGGCTTCTTGAGGATCTTGGAGTGGATCGAAGAATGGTGCCTAAGTGCTTGTGATGTACTTTCCAGTATTGCTCCCCGAATGGTCCAGATCCTTCAAAGCCGGATGGGTAATCGGTATCGAGTACCGTATGTCTACACGCCGAATTGGGTGCACAAAGCGTTGGCCGATGAAATTTTAATCCAAACTCGTGGAGGCTGCGTTCCACGAAACAAGCGGCATCTATTCTACTCGGGTAACTTGGGTGTTAAACAGTCGTTGCACGAGTTCGTAGAGGTATTTGCCGATGATCAGTTGGGGGATTGGCAGCTTGAGATACGGGGTAGCGGCGCTATGAGGAAACGCGTTTTGAAGTTATCAGAAGTCTGTGAACGTATTGCGGTCGGGTTACCCCAATCCGAAGCGAAGTATGTCACTAGTCTATTGAGGTGTTCGGCTTGTTTGATTACTCAGAAAAGTGGTGGTGGTGATAGCTTTTTTGCCAGTAAGATCCTGCCGGCGTTAGCCACCGGGACTCCAATCCTTGTTGTAGGCGATGATCGGACCCAATTGGCTTGTATGGTTCGTGATTTCAGCATTGGGGAAGTTGTAGCATTATCGCTCACTGCGATTTCGGATGTGTTGAAAAAGTGGGAAGAAAACCCATCGTTACTTGAAAATTACTCCTCGAATGCATTGAGGCTTTCAAGGGAGTATACGCGTGAAAACGTGTTGAGTAACTATGAGCGGATCCTCGAAAGTATCTATCAGGATGAAAGGAGTATCGTTTAGGTACCTAAAGTCATCGTCATGAAAAAAGTGGGTAAACCAGTTTCTTTAATTTTGATATTCAGTCTGCTGATCGGCACGGCCGTACTGGTCTTTATATCCATGGAGAAAAGTAGCATTCGTGAAATCCCGAATCTGGAAATGATGCTCCCGAGTTATGTGCCTGGCTGGGAAGTCGAAGATTTGCCGGTCGGCGAAACGGAAGAAGTAAAACAGAAGATGGGTGAAATACTCAACTACGATGCTGCGATTTTCAGAGAGTACACAAAAGGCTTTATCAAGGTACAAGTTTACATTTCGTACTGGGTTGCGGGGAAAGCCCATTATCGATTAGTATATGGACATACTCCTGACATTTGTTGGGTCAATGGAGGGTGGACGCCTACGGTTCAGGACGCATCCTTCCGCTACTATCTTCCAGGGGATGAAACGGTGGAGTTTAAGGAGGCTCAGTACCGGGAGTTCTTAGGAGGCAAGGACCATCTACGAGTCCTTTTTTGGCAATTGCTGGATGGGGAACCGTTTACCTATGGCAATTTCACTTATCCACCGGCAACGGCTATGTTTACGGATATTTTTGAACGGGGGTTCGATCAAAAGCCGGAGCAATGGTTCATCCGTATATCGGCCAATGTAGATTTTGATCAGCTCGATCGCGACTTGGGGTTTCGTAAACTCATGGAGTCGATGAAGGAGTTTGAATTAATCAAACAGCCATTTGAGTGAGCCTTAGTGACTGCCTGGTATGAATTACGAACCTATCCAAAGATTCCCTTACCTCGATATAAGCGTGGAAAATGACTAGATTGATAAAATCGACTATACAATGGGCGGCCTCCTTTTTTGGTCTGTATCCAGTATTTATGACAGATCCTAAAAAGGTCCAAGAGTTGATGAAGAAGCTTTGGCCTAGATTAGGAAATAGTGAATTAATAAGGCTAGGGCCAGATGGAGACGGTGGGTATCTCGTCCCTGACGATCTTGATGGAATTACCGCATGCTTTTCTCCGGGAGTGAGTGCTATATCCGGCTTCGAAAAAGACTGTGCCGACCTGGGGATGACGGTATTTTTGGCCGACCGATCAGTAGACCAAGTAGCGGATAATCACGATCGATTTCATTTTACTCGTAAGTATGTCGGGGTGACGACAAATGAGGATTTTATGACCTTTGATGATTGGGTAGATTCCAGTATTCCTAACTCAGATGAAGACCTAATATTTCAAATGGATATTGAAGGCTTTGAATACGAAACGATACTCAATATTTCTGATGAGCTGATGAATCGGTGTAGAATCTTTGTCGTCGAATTTCATAACCTGAATCAACTGTGGAATGAACATTTCTTTAGATTGGCCTCACGGGTCTTTGAGAAGATTCTGCAAACTCATTCATGTGTGCATATTCATCCCAACAACGATCGTAAGCTTCAAAAGCTGAACGGACTCGAGATCCCTCCTCTTGCTGAATTCACCTTTTTGAGAAATGATCGAATAGGTAAGCGTTCCTATACCAAGAATTTCCCGCATCCGCTTGATCGTGATTGCACAGGTGAGGAGACTATCGTGTTACCAAAATGTTGGCGAACCTGAATACATTGTGGTTCAAGCTTAGTAACGGTGGTTTTCAGTAGGCATTCTTCTTCTTGAAGAAAGTCATCATCAGGATGTAGAAGTCCATCCAGTAGGACCAGTTTTCGATATAGAAAATGTCATATTGAATACGTTCAATGAGGTCGGTGTCTCCTCTAAGACCGTTAATTTGTGCCCATCCTGTGAGCCCGGGTTTGACGATGTGACGTACTCCGTAGTGGGGAATCTCATCGACCAGCTTTTCCACGTGAAAGAGTCGTTCGGGTCGTGGGCCGACCAAGCTCATATCGCCTTTTAGCACATTCCAGAACTGTGGGAGTTCGTCGAGATTCCATTGTCGCATGGTGCGCCCGATTCTAAGGACTCTCGGGTCCTCTCGTAGCGTGCTTTGGTTGAGATGGTCTTCCGACTCGGCTCCGGCTTTCATGCTGCGCAACTTGATCATTTTGAAGGTGCGTCCGCGCTCCCCAACCCGTTCTTGATGAAAGAAAACCGGGCCACTGTTTTCCCTTTTGGTGAGTAGGCCCAGAACCAGCATGATCGGGGTAGAAGCAACCAGGCCGATGAGTGCACCCATGATATCCACCCAGCGTTTCAATATGCGGTTGATGAATCGGTTGATGGGTAGTTCTTCGATTCCGAGTATCGGGACACCTGATACGTTTTGTAATTGAAGGCCGGATAGGAATACCTGGAAGGAGGAAGGGGTAATCTTGAACTCGACGTGGTGTTTCTCGCAGAGGCTGGCAATCTTTACCATTCGCTCATTGGTGACATTCTGTTCGGTGACAATGAGGATATCGGTATCGGAGTTTTCAAAGATAGAATCAAGAGAGGATTCAGGTCCCAGGTTTTCAATGTGTATGCTATCCTCAATCGCAGGACTGGGTTCACCGACGTAACCGTTTATGAAGTAGGGTAGGTGTTCATCCTGATTGACGGCTGCCGCGATCTCGATGGCTGTTTCGTTGGATCCGAGAATGACAACCCGTTGTTGGAGTTCTGGCAGCCATGGGCTCTTCAATAGCATTTTGTGAAGCAGCCACCTCCACATAACCAGGGTAGCGATGACGCTTAGGTAGGAGAATGCGACAAATACCCGTGAGACCTGAGGTTCAAATTTGATCGCTAGCGAGAGGCTTAAAAACAGAAATAGCCAGAAGGTGCTGCCTTTAACGATGGAGGTAACATTGCGGTGGATGTGGAGTATCCGCCGGTTGCTGTACATCCCGAGGTAGGCGAAGGTGCACATAAAAAAGCCGATGGCGATGACCAGCAATGGGAAGTAGGGCTCGATTTGTTGGTGGGGGTCGGCGTTTCCGTAGTTCACCAAAAACGTTTTGAACCGCAATGCATAGGCAAGCACGAGTGCAAATGCAGTTGCACCCAAGTCACCAACAAATTCCAGAGCAAGTACTCTGTTTTGCGCGTTTCTAACCGATCTTCGTTCGATCATTCAGATTATTATACGAGGCCTTCAATCGCACGGTGAGACGATTCGCTTGGCAATATTATTTCGTGGGTGCAAATCACGCTGGAACTTTGTCGGGAAGTCAGGGACCTTGAATGCGTCGTCGCTGTGTAATGGTACGAAAGCGGCTAAAGCGAGTCAGGGAAATGGAGAGGGAGGAGAGGGAGTTAAGGCGCCAGCGGAGTCGTCGAATACGGCGGGTCAAGCGTTGGCTGCGCCCACTACCCCGGCGGACAAATATCCATCGGTACCCGATCCTAAACCGCTTTGCTTCGTTTGCGAGGAAGCGGGCTTACCTGTGGAGCTTCCGGGTGGAGCATGCGGTGCCGGCCATCTACGCAGGGTGCCTGCTTACGTTATTGCCGTTGTTCGGAATCCAATTCGCACTGACCTTGGTTGTGGCTTTGCTGTTTCGGGCCAACCTGCCGATTATTGCGGCCCTGCAGATGTTCTCCAATCCGGTGACCGTGATTCCGATCTGGTTCTCACTGTATCAGATTGGGCGTTATTTTCTATCCGCCTTCAACGTGCCTGCTCCGCCGCTGGCCCGTGGCGAAGTGCGTATAATCCTCGATAATTTTCTGGAGGGCAATTGGGGTTCAAATTTTGCGCATTTTGCGATGGTGTTTGGAATTACCAGCCTGGGATCCCTGATCATGGGACTATTCATTGGTTTTATTCTGAGCACGATTTATCGAGTCGTCGCTGGGCGAACGGCCCGCAGTTATGCGGCTTTGCACAAAAAAATATTGGAGAACCGGAATGCCAGAATGACTGCTGACGGATCGAAGACAGGTTCGGTCAAACCGGATAACGAGCCGGAGGGCTGAATGCTGCGTTTACTCTTTGGTGCCCGCGTTTCCCCGCAGGGTTGGAGTCTCAGAGATATACATGTCACGAAACGGGGTTTCGATCTGCGGAAGCAGGATGCCCGCACGCTCCGGTTTTTGGGCATCGAGTAGTTCTTGAAAGCGTTCGAGCCGACCGGGGCCACGTAATAGGTTGGAGGCGGCGATCGCCACTGGAGCGGAAGATTCTTCCAAACTGGGCGTTTGACCATAGCTGACTTGGACGAACCAGGCGTAGGGCTCACCGCTACTAATCTGGCCGCGCTTTATTTGTTCGGGAGAGAGGTAGAAACGGAAGGTGTGGGTATCGCGTTCGAGTGTGGGTGCTTCGACCTCTATCCAGAAATACTCGAGCTGGGGTTTGGATTGAGTCCCGAGGTTGTGGGCCATGGCCGCGTAGACCCGGACGTCGTCGAGGAATTGGCGATTGGGGGCCGTGGGATTGGAATTGTTTCTCACATCGACCCTGACTTCCATGGCGAACCAGCTGGCTCCACCTATGCGGGGCCTGTCTCGGGAAAATCGGACATCGGCAACCCGGACATCGGACGGGGGTTGGGATTGGGCGGTGAGAATGGGGCTGTAGGCGAAGAGCGCTAGTAGCCAGAAGGGGAGGTGAAAGAGGACGCGCGAGAAATGGACGTTGTTGGACATGGATCAATGCAAAAGTGAAACCGATCGTTTAGTGGAGATCTACAGAGGGATTGTTTGATTTTCAAGTCACTCTTCATTCGAAGCTTTCAACTTCCCGCGCGTGTCTCCTAACTTCTTGGGAAACGATGCTCCCTTTTAAAGTCAGTGTATTGATATTTGTCCGAAATGAAGCGGGTGAACTGCTATTGCTGAAGCGCGAGAAAGCGCCGAACCGTGGCTGCTGGAGTCCGATCGGCGGTAAGCTGGAGATGCAGCTTGGCGAATCGCCCTACGAATGCGCCATCCGCGAGGCGCACGAAGAAGCGGGTATGGCACTGACGGAGGAGGATCTACACCTGTTTTGTATGATTTCCGAGAAGGGCTATGAGGGGAAAACACATTGGCTGATGTTTCTGTTCGACTGCAAAAAACCGATTTCCGGCCTCCCGGCGGATTTTGACGAGGGGCAATTTGCGTTTTTCAAAGAATCGGAGGTCGATGATCTACCAGTACCAGCGACGGATCGGCGGCTATTGTGGGATATTTATCACCAGGACCGCTCTGGATTTACGGCTCTCCGGGCAAATTGCATAAATGGCCTACCGGAAGACGTGGTGGTGGAGCAGCAAGGCGATTGATGAGGCGTGTGACCGTAGAGTTGAGGGTTTTGGTCAAAAGTGAGTCGGAGGTCACCGCTGGTTTCTGACTGATCGGTGCATAATCTGCTCCAAATATTCATTCACACTAGGGTTGAACTTTCCCCAACCGTTCCTACGCTCTGGCCTCTTTAATTACGGCACATTGTGACTACGACAAAGAAAACCACCAAAAAAAAGTCTGCGAAATCGAAGCCAACCGACGTTAATGCGGGGCTGACCAAGGAGCAGAGAATAGAATTTTACACGACCATGGTTCGCATCCGACGCTTCGAGGAGCGTTCTCTGCGGGTTTACCAGCAGGGTAAGATTGGTGGGTTTCTCCACCTTTACATCGGGCAAGAAGCGGTCGCTGTTGGCACCGTATCCCTCATGGGTGAGCACGACCATGTGATCACGGCCTATCGCGACCACGGGCACGCGCTTGCCGTCGGTATGGGTATGAACGAGTGTATGGCTGAGCTTTATGGCAAATACACCGGTTGCTCCAAGGGCAAGGGGGGGTCGATGCACTTTTTCGCGCCCGATAAAAATTACTGGGGTGGCCACGGTATCGTAGCCGGACAAACACCACTGGGAGCCGGAATCGCCTACGCTTTGAAGTATCAGGGACTGAAGGGTTCTTGTATGTGTTTCATGGGTGATGGAGCGGTAAACCAGGGTGCTTACCATGAGGCCCTCAATATGGCCGGCCTTTGGGATCTACCTGTGATCTACATCATCGAAAACAATGGTTACTCGATGGGCACGAGTCAGGAGCGGTCATCGGCCGGTGAGATCCTCGCCAAACGCGCTGAGGGCTATCATATCGCTTGGGATATTTGTGACGGGCACGACCTGGAAGAGGTGAGGCAGAAGACATCCGAAGCCATCGCGCGAGCACACAATGAGTGCAAACCCACCATTTTGGAAATCGATACTTACCGTTACCGGGGACACTCGGTGGCCGATCCGGACAAGACTTACCGGACGAAGGATGAGATCGCCGAATACCAGCGCACGAAGGATCCGATTAATTTGTATCGCGAAAAGCTCATCAAAGCCGGTGTGTTTGGTGAAGAAGATGCGAAGGCGATCGACAAAGCAGCCCGGGCGGAGGCTGACGAAGCGGTCCAGTTTGCTGAGCAAAGCCCATTTCCCCCCGTCGAAGAGATTACCCGCGACGTGTATTGGGAAGTCGACAACCCCGAGCACAAAGTCTCGCAGGGTCGTATGTTCTTCCAGGACCCACCGGCGCAGGACTGATGTTTTAAACACCCAAGGATAGATCCATTGAATCAACCAATTTTAAATTATGCAGGAGCGGGTCTGACCCACAGTGAAGGTGCTGACTCATCGCTCCTCGCTCCTCAATTCTAAGACATATGCCCGAAATAACATACAGAAAAGCCCTCATGCAGGCCATGGAGGAAGAAATGGAACGTGACGATAAGGTCATGATCATGGGGGAGGAAGTCGCCCAGTTTAAAGGCTCTTACAAAGTAACGGAAGGCCTGCTCGAGCGTTTCGGTGACAAGCGTGTAATCGATACGCCGATCAGTGAAGCTGGATTTACAGGCCTCGCGATTGGTGCAGCGATGATGGGACTTCGTCCGATTTGTGAGTTGATGTTCTGGAGCTTCAGCTATGTGGCGTTTGACCAGTTGTTTAACAATGCGCCCAACGTGCGCTACATGTCAGGTGGATTGGCCAACGTGCCGCTCGTAATACGGGGCCCTGCCAATGGCGGAACGAATGTGGGGGCCACTCACTCACACACTCCGGAAAATTTTGCGGCGAACACGCCCGGACTGAAGGTCGTATGCCCGGCAACGCCCTATGATGCCAAGGGTCTGTTAAAGGCTGCCATCCGCGACAACGACCCGGTGTTTGTCATGGAGAATACCATTCTCTATAACGACAAGGGTGAAGTTCCTGAAGAGGATTACATCGTCCCCCTCGGTGTGGCTGATGTAAAACGGGAAGGTACGGACCTTACGATTGTGGCCCACGGACGAGCCACGATTACTAGCCTGAAAGCGGCTGAGATTTTGAAAGCAGAACACGGTATCGACGTGGAAGTAGTCGACTTGCGTTCGATCCGTCCACTGGACGAAGAGACGATCTTGAAGTCTGTCAGAAAGACCAACCGGGTGCTGCTCGTAGAAGAAAACAAACCCTTCTGTGGTGTGGACGCGCAAATCTCTCACATGATTCAGGAGAAGGCGTTCGATTATCTCGACGGGCCGATCAAACGCCTGTCTGCGGTCGACGCACCTGCGATCTACTCGCCTCCGTTGGAAAAACTTCAACTTCCCTATCCGGAATTGGTCGTCAAGTATGCACTTGATACCCTACGTTAAGAACTCCTTTCCTAGACACCCAAATTTGTAACACCAATTTATTATGGCCACAGTAATTGATATGCCAAAGTTGAGCGACACGATGACTGTCGGAACGCTGATCAGCTGGCTCAAGAATGAAGGAGATGCAATTGAACCGGGCGATCTGATCGCTGAGGTTGAAACGGACAAAGCGACCATGGAGTTGGAAGCGTTCGAGGAGGGCATCCTCTTGAAGCAGGTGGCAGGTGTAGGCGATCAAGTCGCGATTGGCGGTGTGGTTGCGGTTATCGGTGAAAAGGGGGAGAAGATCGACCTTGAGGCATTGACCGGAGGAGCTGCACCAGCAGAAGCGCCGAAGGAAGAGACCAAGGCGGATGAGCAGAAGGCTGAAGCGCCTGCCGCTAAGGAAGAAGGCCCAGCTGAAACGTCCAAAGCGGATGTAGCTGCCTCCACCGAAGTGTTGTCAGCTCCCGCGTCCGACGGCCGGGTCAAGGCTTCTCCGCTAGCCCGTAAGCTGGCCGAGAAAAAAGGAATCGATTTATCTACGGTTAAGGGATCAGGTCCCGGCGGCCGTATTGTAAAGGCTGATGTTGAAGCAGCGACCGGCGCACCTGCGGGTGCCCAATCAACCGGTTCCAGTGCGCCTGCCTCTATTCCTATGACGAGTAGTGGTTCTGCGATTGCTGAAGATGGTAAATTACCTCTTTCAGGTATGCGCTCTATCATTGCTCAACGATTGATGGAGTCGAAGTCGCAGGTTCCCCATTTCTACTTAGAAACCGAAGTCGATGTAGCTCCTTTGATGAAGCTTCGGGCTGACCTCAATGCTCACTTGAGCCAATTACCGCCGGAACAAGGTGGTATCAAACTGACGGTGACAGACTTTATCTTGAAAGCTACCGCGGAAGCGCTTCGCCGGGTTCCTCAAGTGAACTCTGCCTGGGGTGGTGATCATGTCCAACAATACGGCGCTGTTCATATGGGTGTAGCGGTAGCAGTGGATGATGGTCTTGTCGTGCCTGTTATTCAGGACGCGCATGCGAAAGGCGTTCGCCAGATCAGCGCCGAACTCAAAGAACTCGCAGGTAAGGCGAAGAACAAGAAGCTCAAGCCCAACGAAATGTCAGGCAGCACCTTTACGGTATCGTCATTGGGTATGTTCCCTATCACGGGATTCTTTGGCATCATTAACCAGCCGAATGCGGGTATCCTATCTGTGGGTACTGCGATTAAAAAGCCGGTGGTGGATGCAAATGATCAGATTGTTGTAGGGAACCGTATGACGATTGGTGGCAGCTTTGATCATCGGGTCGTCGATGGTGCAGTGGGAGCGATGTTCCTGAAAGCGCTGAAAGAGATTTTAGAAACACCTGCCCTGATTCTGCTCTAGTTTCTGAGTCGCAGGCTGACTGCTCCGTTCAAACAACTAGCCGAGTGAGAGGACTTTCGAGCCCTTCGAGAATACGGTCACCATACCGGAGGATTCAGATATAACGATCGCAATTGAATTGGTCTGAGCGGTGGCTGCTGCCGCAGCGACATGACGGGAGCCCAATCCACGTGGGACTTTAACTTTCTTTGTGACTGGGGCATCGAGGTAAACCCCTGCCGCTTCCACAACGCCTTTGCGGTCGATCAGGAAACCACCGTCGAGTGCAGAAAATTCACGCATGGTTTCCACGAATTCGGGGTCGTAAATACTGCGGGATTTTTTGGGATGTCCTTGTAGGGGGTTTAAGACAAGTGGCCGGGCGATAGAGTTTAGCTCTTCGACATCTCCCAGTAGGAAAACAGTTCCAATGGATTTCCCTTCGCGGCCTTCGCTCGCAAACCGCAGTGCGATATCGATAAGACGAATAAACTCTTGAGAAATAGGTAGGCGGCTTTTCCCCCTGCTACCACCTTTGAACCAGTCAAAGTCCCGTTGCGGATTGGCGATCAGCAAGTTGTCCAGTCGCTTGGATCCTGAAACTCCTAGTAAACAGACGATTGACTCTTCCTCTTTGACGTATCCGTGCATCACAGACAGAATGAGAGCGAGTGAGATCTGATCCATCCGTTCGACGGGGCTGTGAGGAATCACTACGTGATGGTCGCCCTCTCTGAAATCCTCTTGCTCTTTTTCGGCGTTGCGAGAGACCCAGATGATACTTTCATCCTCACGATGCTTATCCACCATCTTCCTATCGGTGACCAACTCACCGATAACGAGAACGGTTTTTATTCCCAGTTTTCTCGCGAGGTCGAAACCGTACTCGACGAGCAGCCGAGTCTCTTTGATCTCGGTTTTGGTATCTGTTTTTTTCAGTGCTGACACTAGTGTAAGAAGCTAGTCTGCAAATGGGGATCTGCAAGCGGTATCCATTAATACCCTTGATAAAATGACCTTAAAGGATGTCCAGGCGGCGCCAGGCCTTTCCGCGTGAAAGGACCTCGATCATCGGTCCCGTACTCCCGGAGAAAAGGCGGCGGCGTAAGGTTATCCTTCAGCCCGTCGATCCGCATCAGACAAGATTGCCGCCTTCATGGTTTCGATTGCGGCTTGAGTCTGTGCTTTTTTGTCCTCAAGCTCAGAAGGATCAGCGACGTCCTCGTGTCCAAAGAGATAGAATTTGATCTTGGGTTCCGTTCCGCTGCCACGCACGGCGTACTGATAGCCGTTTTCGAGGGTGAGGAAGTAAAAGTCCTGCTTGGGGATTTTATTTCCGTCGGCGTCATGAAAAACCTGAACGCCAAAGTCTTTCATCTCAGTCACGGCAATCCCACCGATTTCCGTGGGAGCATCTGAGCGATAGGAATCGAGGATATTTTTGATCTTCTGTGCCCCTGCCGCGCCTTCGTAGTAGACGTTGCCGAGCGTTTCGAAATAGTACCCGTATTTACAATACAGTGAATCCAGGTAGTCGAGGAAGGTCTTGCCCTGGCTCTTCAGGTATGCGGCAATTTCGCAGAACATAACAACGGCGGCGTTACCGTCTTTGTCACGAACGGCGTCACTACCCAGATAGCCGTAGCTCTCTTCACCGCCAAATACGTAGAACGTACTAAATTCCTGAAGCAGGTCAGCCCGTTTCAGATAATCGGAGCTGTCGTAGTCAATCTGATAGCCGTAGGTTTCTTTGAGCTTTGCTTGGAGCTGGTTTTCGTATTGCGCGATCTTCTCTCCGATCCATTTGAATCCTGTGAGTGTGTTGATGACTTTCAGGCCATGGGCCTTGCCGATCGCGTCTTGAAGGGGAGTAGTAACGAAGGTCTTAACCAACGCTGCGTTTTCCGTTCCTCCTGGAGGCAGGATCCCACGTTCCTTCATCTGTACGATACGATACTCCGCCATGACCGAGCCAATCATATTTCCAGACAGCAGCTGCATTTTACCTTCGGCATCCCGAACGGCAACTCCCATACGATCGCAGTCAGGGTCCGTGGCTATGACTACGTCGGCTGCGGTCGCTTCTGCTTGAGCGATAGCTATGGAAAGGGCCTCTGCATTTTCTGGGTTGGGCGACTTTACGGTAGGAAAACGGGGGTCGAATGCATCCTGTTCTGGAACGGTATCAACGGATACTCCGAGACGTTGTAATGCAGGGATGGTAGCGACTCCGCCCGTTCCATGGATCGGGGTGAAAACGACTTTTACGTCGCTTGTCTTGAACAAATCTTTGTCGAGGGCTACGTCCATGACCGACGCATAGTAGGCTTCGTCCAGAGACGCAGGGAGCGTTACGACTTCACTGAGATCTATCGATAGGTGCTTTGCCGTATCGGGAAGTGCCACTTTGCCGACCTCACTGACAATGCCGGATGCATGCGGCTCGACGACTTGTGCGCCGTCGGTGAAGTAGGCTTTGAATCCGTTGTCGTGAGGTGGATTGTGACTGGCGGTGATGACGATACCGGTGGTGGCATTGAGCTTGCGAACTGCGAAACTCAAGTGAGGCGTCGAGCGGGGGCCTTCGAAGATCATGGCCAGTCCGCCAAGTCGGGTCCAGGTCGACGCCGCCAGTTCACAAAAGTAGCGGCTGAAGTGGCGTACATCGTGAGCGATCACCAGCTTTGGTGTATCAAATATTTCACTACTTTTCAGGTACTGCTTCGTGTAATTAAAGAGTCCGGTGGTGGCTCGGATCACGTTGAAATCATTCAATACATTGGATCCTATGGCGGGGTGAGCGGGTGTACCCCACTCGGATAGTGTCCCGAGCTCTGCGGTAGCAGAGACACGGCCGATCGTACGTCCACGCATTCCGCCCGTGCCAAATTCCATGTTTTTGTAGAATCGGTCGTTGAGTTCTTCGTAGGCCTCTTTCTCAAAGAGCTCGCCGATACTCTCAAGAGCCCAGTCAGGGAGAAAATTTCCTTCTACCCAGAGGGTCATGTTGTCAGCAGTCGAAGGGAGGATCTTGCCGGCTGAAGCGGCTGATTGGATGGATTCGATCAGGCTCATAGTAAAAATTCTACGTTAGGTCTAGTGTTTGAGAAAGGTCAGGTTTGTCCGTGAGGGCGTTCCAGCTTTTGGAAAATGAAGCTTCGTCGTAACCGAAAAGGGCACTGACTTCGATCGGTTGGAGCGGGACGCCGTTTGCGTCGACAGCGACTGTTTCACCGGCGGCTGACAGCCAGGATACGAATTCTTTCATCTGGTCTTCCTTACACGTCTTGGGGGAATCCAGGCCTTCCGCATTTTTGACCGGACTGAAATCCGTGGACCTTTGAGTTTCGATCACGATCGTCTTTTCCGAAAACGGAAGGGCATCAAAAACGAACATCTCGAACTTCACGCCATTGGGTGATTCTGGTTTCACCGGGTGTCCGGCGTCATCGACGGTTGGGATCTTTTTGTCTGCACGGTGGAAGGGCAGGCTGGGGGAGCTGCTATCGCTTCCGCCCATCTGATTGATGAAGTCTTTCGAGAGCGTGTGGATAGCGATGCTACCGGCGAGGAACTTGAGTTGTCCGTTTTCGTCGGTTTCATGCATCAGGTCCTCGGGGAGGTCACTGTATTCGATAACCAAATTCTTTTCCCCCTGTTTACAGAATACGCCCACCTTTTCTTCGGGGTAGGCTTTGGGGATCATCTTGCTCGACATACCGGCCCCGCTTTGAAGGTGGAATCCGATAAATGCGGGATCGATGACTTTGACGAGTGGGTTGTCGACTTGAAAGTAGCTTAGAACGTCGATGCCGTTTTCTTCCATAATCTGGGTGGCACCGCTGCGAACGAGGGCGCGCAGGGAACCGCCGTGACCATCCGGACTCATTGCGATCGAATGCTTGCTGGAGAGCAGGATTTTTCCGTTTAGGTCGATGGCAGGCATACGGCCCTGGCGAAAGCAATGCACTTGATCGGACTTAAGGCCGAAGAATCCGTTGGATTCTAAAAAGTCTGCGGTATCCTGGTGGTTGACGTTGCTGGTCATGATAAACCAGGGGATCGTGGTGCTGTAAGTCTTCTCAGCTGCAAGGATCTTTTCTGCGAAGACCTGAAATAATGATTTCTGATGAATGGGCGTGACCGGGAAGAGCCCTTTGGGTTTGTCATAACCTAATCGGGTTCCCTGGCCGCCTGCTACGACGAAGGCCGCGACTTTACCGTTGGAGAGCGCTTCCTCACCTCGTTTGCGGGCATCTACCCACAGCGCCTGATCTCCGCCATGTGCTGGATGGGCTACGTAGGGCGCCGGTGCCAAGCCAGAGAAGTCCTGGTGAGCGTCGTGGCTGCCCTGTACGAGGGATTGGAAAAGGGAGTCAATTTCCGCGAGATCAATTTCTGCAGCTTCTTCCAGCAGGGCCGCTTGTTCAGTGGGAGATAGCTTATCCCAGAATTTAAATACCTGACCTTGTCCGGCCTCTTTAAATTGTTCTATTAACGAATGACTCATGGTTGGGTGGGTGATTCCTGTGGTTCGTTAGGAAATCGGTAAATATACTCATCGGGCCGAGTGTAGCCAAGCCGCTCTCGTACCACTCGCTCCAGGAAAATGGGGTCGGTTAGCAGTTTATCGAGGTATTCGTCCTTAGCACTCAGGTCCTGTTCAATTTCTTTGATCCGATTCGCGTATTCCGTATCTCGCGTTTTCAGGTAGGTCAGCTGATTACGGGTCTTGTATAGCTCGATCGCCATGATGACGAGGACGAGTGAGCACATAACCAGCAGGCAGGTCAGTAGCGTTGTTAAAACGAACTGTTTCATAAAAGGAAAAAAGGAAAGGAGCTACACTAGGAGAGGTTTGAGAGAAAAGTGAAGAGAGAAGGTGCCCCAAAGTGATCTATTGTACCAACTTCGAACGGAATCACTTATTAGGGCTGAATTAGGTGAAACTACTAGGGAGTGTTTGTGAATTCAGAATCGAAACCAAATAAAAATAGCAGCAATG
>CALGUT010000859.1 GCA_937920335.1 uncultured Opitutales bacterium | reverse complement strand
ACTAACGATAATAATGGGCCTCTAGCCTCTTGCACTTGTTAGTTGAATCTGCGAGATCTTATTACCGTTAAAGATCACTTGATCTTTAGCAGTCATTCCGTTGAGGAATAATCCTTTGCGGCCGAGGTCGGTACGGATCTGTTTTTTAATGGTTCCGTATTTGGAAGTTATCCGTCCTTCAGCGAAGATAATGGGTTTGTCTTCATCGAGTATGCTTGCATATACTTTTACACTACCGGTTCTTCCTCCGGGTGCAGTTAATCCAGTACCACCCAGCCTTAGATCCATTCCAGTGAACTCTTTGTAGTAGTGGTCGGTAGCGATGGTCGTCCACCCATAGGCGCTCCATTTGTCGTTCTTCATGGTATTCATGGCCTCTTCGATACCTGCTTCAGCCAGGTTCAATGCGCCCTGAAGATCCTGGTTCCGGAAAGACATTTTGAACTCGTTGAAGGCGATGCTCAGGTAGGTGAATCCAGACCCAACAATAATCATGATGATTAATAAAGTGGGTAAAATGGCTGAGCCTTTTTTCGATGAAATATGTTTCATAGGTAGGGAGGGTAGGGTTGTTATTTCAGAGTTTGGACGGTTAACTAAATGCGGGCTGCGTATCGTAGCTAACCGCGTATTTTGTCATCTCGGTAGGGTGGTCGAGAGGAACTTTTTCGTCACTGTAGATAAGTTCTCTCCAGCGGTTGATCTTAAAGCCGTTGTCGAGAGAGTAGGAGTCGAGTGCTTCGTCGTAGTGGAAATCAAAATTACCCGTCATGGTTATATTGTTGGCCACGGCAGCACCCATGAATTCTCCGCCGCTACCGCTGCCTTTGAGCTCTAGATTAGCATTTGGAGCATAGATGCCTGCCCTGAGTGCCCCGTTCCCGGCGATCTTGATCGATTGTGAACCGGCCGTGGTTGCTGTGCCAAAGAGCATAGTCTTTGAGGGGACGTTTGTGGTGTTGACCATACCGTTTCCTCCTATGTCGACGTCGCCAGATATGTAGAATTCTATGGAACCATTGGAAGTTACTTCAATAGTTCCCATGGTAGTCATACTTCCATTTACGATAATCACCACAGGTCCATCCACGACTAAGCTATCTGAAGATGAGTTGCTGTATCCGGATACTCTATAATAGGTGGGCGAACTGGCGCTAGGGATTCCGATAGTTCCGCTGGACGGAACAGTAGTAATCGGAGTTGAAGGAGTCGGAGCGGAAATATCGGCAAAGTCAGCATAGAAATCCAGAGCCACACGGTCCCAATCTATCTTCGTGCCTGAGGGAGAATCTTTTCCTAAAACGGATCCCTGACTACCAATTTTAGGATTACCGCCACCTGTTGCAACGTAGCCCCAAATATCTGCGTTTCCGACGTAGATGGCCCCGAAGGTCACTGCAAGACTTCCGACGGTTCCATTGTCGTTGCGGTTGGTGTTCGAATCGTAATCACCTTTGTCGGAGTCATAGCTATCAATTTCAATTTTATTTCCGTTGAACGTGACTTGGTTCTTGGCAGTTAACCCATTGGCGAAGAGACCTTTCTTCGAAAGGTCCAGGCGTATTTGCTTTTTTATATTACCGTATTCAGATAGAATTCTTCCTTCAGCAAAAATAATGGGTGCTGTGCTATCTAAAACGCTCGTATACACTTTAATCAAACCGCGCCGCCCATTACCTAGACCTATATGGGGAAAAACTCTGTAGTAATGGTCGGTGAACACGGGCGACCACGAAGACCAATCATTGTTGCGAATGGACATCATCGCCTCCTCGATACCCGCTTCGGCAAGATTTAT
>CALGUT010000858.1 GCA_937920335.1 uncultured Opitutales bacterium | reverse complement strand
TCCATTCATAGAGTACAAGCTTTTTCTTTGAGGAATTTAAAAACACTCCCTAGTCGTAATTCTCAAACTGTCTATGAGCAACTGGTCATCCGCAGTCCTTTGCCAACGCCGAACAACATCAATAGTCTGCGATATGGGAACGGAAAATTTCTTGGCACCGTGGACGTTGGAGGATTGGTTCTCAGCAGTGATGATGGAGTTTCCTTGGAATCCCATGAAACCGGTTGGACGGGAACGATTGATGATATTGCTTACGGGAACGGAATTTATATCGCTGCGAGCGGCGGTAGTGGGCCGGCCTTCTTGAGCTCCGATTTGGAAAACTGGACCCAGATTGGCAGCAGCAATCTCCCGGCAAACAGCGACAATGTCTATTTCCACAACGGCGTCTTCTATTTTGGAGGGGTGCAGTTTAAGAACAACGAAGGAGTAATTACGGCTTATGGAATAACTACCACTACCGATGGAGTGAACTTTACAAATGTGGAGATTCCGGGCGAAAGCACGGTTCGGGATATTCTTTTTGCCAACAACCAGTTTGTCTCAGTCGGCGATAATTTGGAAATAATGACGAGTCCCAATGGGACTGATTGGACGGTTCAGACGGTGGATGTAGGAATCCCCGATGGTAATTTGGGAGAAGGATTACTTCATGTGAATTATCTGAACGCCATGTATGTGGTCGGAGGTAAACAGAACACTATTCTCACTAGCGCTGATGGAGTTTCGTGGACCAAACGCGGCTTTTCAGAAGACACGAGTTGGTTTTTCAACAGCTATTATGAGGGTGGCACTTACTATTTCCCGGGCAGGCAGGGCAAATTGTGGTCTACGACTGACTGGGTCACCTGGACGGCGATTGAGACGGGAGCGTCCGATACGATTCACAGCATCGTGAAGGAAGAGGGAATTGCTTTAGTCGTTGGCCGGGGAGGTGCTATTTTCTCGTCAGTTAATCTGAGCACCTGGACGGATAGAAAAACAGGATTCTCGCAAGGCTTTGCCGCCATTGCTTATGGAGGAGGCTCGGGGAGTGAAGTGTTCCTCATTACTGATTTTGACGGAAATATCATCAAAAGTACGAATGGCATTAACTGGGAGGCATCATTTACACCGGGAATTGATCTGAGCATGCAGTTTCTGTTGTTTGAGGATAACAAGTTTGTGGCCATGACGAGTCAGGGTGAATGGATCTTGAGTGTAGATGGCAATCTATGGTCGTTGCCTACGGACGGTTTTGAAGGCTTCCCAGGTATAGATGCCTTGAAATACCTTAACAACGTGTGGTGGGTTGTGGGGCGTGATGGATTTCTGCGCAGTAGTACTAATCTTACCAATTGGAATATCCATGATGTTACGACTACCGAGGATTTAAGGGATATCACTTTGGGAGACGGCACCTATGTTGCGGTGGGAACGACCGGCACTATTTATAGTAGCCCCGAGGGGACTGCGTGGACAGAACGGACGAGTGGCGTCACTGGCCGCTTTGACGGGATTAGCTATGGCAACGGTCTGTTTGTTGCGGTTGGTTCCTCAAGTACGGTTGTTACAAGCACTGACGGAACAACCTGGACGGAAGAGGGACAGGTAGGGAAACCATTCAATGGACAAAAGATAACGTTTCGAGATGGACAATTTGAGGTTCTTGAATCGTTTGGTCGCGTGTACCTCAGTAGTAACGGACTAAGCTGGTCACAAGTGAGCGCTGGCGTCGCGCAAAATATTCGCGATACCGCCGTGAGTGATGCTATCATGGTCGCCGTTGGAAACAACGGACTCATTATGACGGGTGACTCACCGCCGCCAAAGAAGCTAACGGTCCTCGTTGAGGGGGATGAAGGAAGCGTGGATATCAGTCCCAATCAAGCGGAATACCCTCATCTCTCTATGGTGACGCTGACGGCGAATGGAACGGCAGACTTTGCGTTTTCAAACTGGTCAGGCGACGCGTCCGGCAACACGAATCCTTTGGTGGTAACCATGGATGCGGACAAAACAATCACCGCTAGATTTGTCCTCGCTCTTACCGGCTATGAGCTTTGGCGCTACATCAATTTTACGACCCTAGAACGGGCTGACGATGAACAAAGTGGGCCGGATGCCGACTACGATGTGGACGGATTAACCAACAATGACGAGTACGAGCTTGGAACTAATCCGAAGGAGAAGAACGGGCCTTATACGCTCACCGTTGACATTTTCGGTGAAGGTTCGGTTGAGCTCAGTCCAGCGGGAGGCGGCCCCTATGCTTATTTATCCGAGGTGACCGTAACAACTACGGGTACCAGTGAGTTCGCTTTTACCGGATGGTCGGGGGACGCAACGGGTAGTAGCAATCCACTAGTTGTCACTATGGATGCTGACAAATCCATAACGGCGCAATTTTCTTTAGACCTAGATGGCTTTTCTCTATTCCGTTACTCTGAGTTTAATCCAGAAGAACGCGTCATCGAAACCCTCGCCGGACCTCAAGCCGATTACGATCTGGATGGATTAACGAACCTTGAGGAATACCTGCTCGGTACGAATCCGAAAGTAGTCGATATAGGAAAAGGACTTACTATGGGAACAGTTGAAATAGGCGACCTGCAATACCTGACGATCACCTACAACCGGTCCAAAGACATTTCTGGAGTTTCTCAATCGGTTGAAGTCGGTAGTGACTTGGGAAACTGGCTATCGGGTCCAAGCTATGCAGAAGCGTATGAGGTGAATGACAATGGCGATGGCACGGAAGCAGTGACTATGCGCATCCTAGACCCTATAGGTTCACTACCTAGCTGGTTTGCCCGACTGGTATTGGAAGAAGGATAGCTTGGTAATCCAGCTTTGAATTTGAAGGACCGCTACCGTGGCCAATTCATGTATAGGGAATTGGTTCCAAAGAAGCGAAGCGTCTGACCAACAGTATAATTCTTGCTGGGCCTTTAAGTCAGGTTTAGTCGGTTATCGATAGTAGCAAAAAGCCGTCCCGAAGGACGGCTCTCATCGATGCGAAAAAGATGACCCACACATTCTGTGCGTTTTGCTGTTGTTCAGAATTTGTAGACCGCACCAATGCTATATAGGTAAGGGTCGAGTTGTGCGTTCGTTAAAGTTGCTCCGGGAGCTTTTACATCGGAGTTTAAGTCGATCCATTTAACACTTACATCCAGGTCCCATTTTTCATCGAGCCGGTAGGCGAAGCCAGCACCTAAGGCTAAACCGACGCTCCATTCATCGAGATCCAAATCGATATCGGCGACTGTGAGTCTGTCTTTGATGATATAGGTGAAGTTTACACCCGCAGTCACGTAGGGTGTGAAGGGGCTGTTGGTATCGAACTCGTATACCAAACTAAGCGTAGGAGGTAGGTGTTCGAGGTAGCCGATGTCACCGACGCCAGCGAGTGTTACGTCGTGTTTCTGTGGAAGGGTAAGCACTAATTCAGCTAACAGATTTTCTGTAAACGCGTAAGTGACGTCCAGTTCAGGAATCCACTTATCTTCGACTGAGATCGCATTCTTCGGAAAATCGATTTCCAGTGCTGTGAATGGATCTGATTTATCGGCTGTCTGTAAATAAGCCGCCCTGATCTTTACTTCCCAAGATCCTGGTGTGGCAGCTTGTGATGAAGCAGCCATCGTTAATAGTAAGCCTAGGCAGGTGATGTATAGTCTTTTCATAAAAAGTCGTGAGATGAGGTTGATGGTTGTAGTTGAGGCAATTTTTTAGGTTATTACGGAACCCTGAATTCCTCAATTCCAGCGAAGGAAAATAGACTTGGTATTTAGTCAACTAATACACTCCATTAACTTAATTTCAGAATCGTCATGAAGTTTAAATCCACGCCGCCGACATAGGTATCAGGGGAAGTTTCTGAATCGTAATCGCGGAGCGATCGTCTTGGAAATCGCCGAATATTCGGGTGAGTTGAGACCTCTCAATCGTTCGTTTCTCTTACGGCTTGAAGATCAAGTCGTCCATGGAGACGGCAGCTGTCAGCAGGTCGAACTCCAATAGTAAATCTTGCATGGCCTTCCACTTGTCTGCTGAGACCCATGGCATGATGTCGCCACCTGCAGGTCGAACAAGTCCTTCAATCTTGGCCAGTGATCCCAGTTGGTAGTCGCGGTTTAATTCGGGGGTCCATTTTTCCAGAATGAGGGCCACGGTTTCCGGTTGATGATCAAGTGCGTAGGCCCAGCCCTTGCGACAGGCTTCCATGATTTGGAATACGACCTCACGATGATTACCGATGACGGATTCAGAGGTGAAAAGAACTTGCGAGTAAGCGAGGTAGCCATTCTCTCCGGCCAGGAGTATCTTACCTCTTCCATTAGTCAGGCGTTGGAGCTCGACGAACTCATCGATTACATACGCTTGCATCAAATCGATATCACCATTGACGAGAATTGATGGGTCGTAGCCCACATCGACGAAGGTGATATCTTTCAGGTTCAAACCAGCCTGTGCGAGTGCAATCTCCAGTATCTTTTCGCCATCACCGTGTATGCCGACGCGCTTTCCTTTAAAATCATTTACGGATTCGATGCCGGTTTCTGGCAGAGACATCCAACCCATGGGGGTAGTTTGAAACATCGGTGCTAGTGCCACCACGGGTTGACCTTTTAATCGTTCAACGAGTAGCACACTGCTTTCTGAGCTTCCAAAGATAATGGCGTCATCGTCAACAACTGCTTCAATGACCCCTATGCTTTTGGGTGCCTTTATCAGTTCAACCTCGAGATCGTGCTCCGCGAAGTAACCTTGCTCAATAGCTTGGTAGAGTCCGGAAAATTGAGCATTGTAGATCCAGTCCAACTGAATTTTTACTTGGGTGGCCGCATAGCCCTCAGTGGCAGCCAAAATGGCGATAAGCAGGAAGGTCGAAAGTCGTTTCATAACTTCGATTGAACGCAGTTCCTATGCCAATGCTTCGATTTCTTGAACACCTCGCACCGCCCAGGGGGTATTCGAGTGAATCCATCTTCATCTCTAATAGATTCATTACGTTTTCCTAAAAATCTGTGGTGCAATAACGGATACGGCTGGATATTATGGTATGTCATTCAGGGGAAGTAGGCGTTCGATGCGAGAGTCTCGGCCTTCGTTTGAATGTCGGAACGACAAACCCGGGATGTGCTTTCTTTGAGGTCTGAAGCCGTTGTCCAGGCCTAGGTGGCTGATACTCTTATCAGTCTTAAATCAAAAGCTATCGCGGATGTCGAGGAAAGGAGGTTTTGCACCTGCTGTTAGGGGTAAAAGAAAGGCTAGGTCTTTCCTTCATCTTTCTGGAGGCATTGCCCGTTGAATAGGACCCAGTTTCATTGGGCGGTGTAACCACCATCGACCAGCCAATTGGCGCCTGTGACAAAAGATGCTTCCTCAGATGCCAAAAATGCAATGACGGCCGCAATTTCCTTGGCTTCGCCTAAACGCCCCATCGGATGAAGTTCGGTCATCGTTTTATGGGTAGTGGGATTTTGGGTCACATTTTCGGTCAGGCTTGTGTAGACAAATCCAGGGCAGACGGCATTCACGCGAATCCCTTCCGACGCTAGGCGTACGCCCAAGTCTTTGGTGAATTGCGCGATGGCACCTTTACTACTGGGGTAGGGGTTGAAGCCATCCGTAAAGGGAAGGGTGGTCGGGTAACCGACTGATCCCATGATTGAACCGAGATTGATGATCGAGCCGCTTCCTGCTTTCCGCATCGCTTCAACCGCCGCATGCGACATCAGCATGGTCCCTTTCAGGTTTACTTCGATCACGGCATCCCAGCGTTCTTCTAGCGTCGCGTCCGGGCCTACGTTACGCGGTGTGATCCCAGCTGAATTTACGAGTATGTCCAACGTGCCAACTGCATCGATTGCTGCTTCGACGATGCGTTGAGTATCGGCCAAGTGGGCGACATTGCCTACTACAGTCTTTATAGTCGGATGAACCGTCTTTAATTCGTCCAGAGAAAACTCGTTAATATCGGTCGCAACCACGTGAGCCCCTTCTTCAATGAACTTCACAACACAGGCTTTTCCGATACCCGAAGCAGCTCCTGTTATGATCGCAACTTTGTCCTTCAATCTCATGTAGTAAGTTAGACCACGATCCACGATCCTCTGCGAATCAAAATTCGCGTGGCATCCTGGGAACCGTAATCCTGGTCTTAATAGAAAAACGTCAGGTAAAACGGATAACGATTACGACGACGATCAAAATCAAGATCAAGATTTGGTGAGCAGTCCCTTACAGTCCGCTACCACTCAAGGTGAGTGCCGTGCCGGTCACTCTCCACCGCAGTTTCAGGGAATCGTTATCCTAGTCGTTATCGTAATCTTGATCGAAAAACGTCAGGTAAAACGGATAACGATTACGACGACGATTGTTTATACGGTCTCCCGTCTCTCTAGTCTCTTCAGGTTCGAAAATCTGCTTGTTAATCGAATATCAGGCAATCAGGAGTCCAGGGGGGTGTGCAGGTTACGATCAACCGTAGTTCTTCTTCCGTATCGTTGCGGATACTGTGTCGTTCCCCTGGTCGTACGACGATAGCGTCGCCTTTCACGACGCGTTTCTCTTTGCCATCGATAAACATGATACCGCTCCCGTCGCTGATAAAATAGATCTCCTCGATCACTTCATGGTAATGAGGCCTTACCGATACACCGGCTGGGATCTTAATATCAGCAATACTCAGCTCCTGGGCGCGGGAGTTCCTCGGGCTGGCGATCTCTCTGGCTACGGCTCTGTCTTCGGCTTCATACCAAGTTTGCTCCTCGAGTTTAACCACTTCGATGGCATCGTCAGGGTCCGTTTGGGTGTTGTGATGTTTGGCGAGAGCCCAAGTGCTTGCTCCGATGATGACTAGGGAGGATATGATAAATGTTCTCATATTATAGGCTTAGCATGGATTGTGCCTCGCTTTCAATAGACAGAGGCTTTCCAATGACAGTTTTGTGATAGCGGTGATATGAGTTCCAAATGGATACTTCGCTTTGGTTGCCTCGGTCAGATTGCGGCGTTGGGGATTCTTTGGGTATTCGAAGCGGTTCGCATGAAGGACCTTGGGATTGGAGAGACGACGATTGGTCTGATTCTGGGTTTTAGTAGCGGGGTGACGATCGTCGGCTCACTCTTCTGGGCCCGTTTGGCAGATCGTCATCATGCACATAGACGTGTAGTTATCTGGGGGTCTATCTGTTTTGCCGTGGTTATGTGGTACTTTTCGTTCTGCACGCAAGTGTGGCACTTCGTGCTTTACGCCTCCATTAAGTCGTTTGTTGCACCTATGGTGATGGGGGTCATGCCTGCGATGGCGGTGAAGGCATTTGAGGGGGCTCAGCGTGGGCGAAGTTTTGGTATCTACCGGGCGTTCGGGTCTATGGGGTTCATGATCGGTTCCATGGTTCTTCCGCTGGTCTTGAATGACATCGTGCGGGTGGCGCAAGTGGGTTCGCTCCTTATACTCGCGTCGGTGTTACTGGTGCGGCAATTGCCGGAACCAGATATCAAGCCTGCGAAGTTGGCGCCGTTGAAGTTTCGCGACGTGAATCCGATCATTAAACTATTTTTGCTGTCGTTCTTTTTCATCGCGATGTCCGAGCCAGCTGTCCATGGCTTTTTCTCAGCCTACGCACGTCAGCTCGGTGGCAGCACACGCCTTCTGGGCATGCTGTCTGGATTTATGGGACTGGTGGCCTTGTTATCGCTTCCGCTGATCGGTAAGTGGATCGATCGAATAAATCCGACTCATATATTAACCGCGTCGTTTTTAGCTCAGGCGATTCGGGTGATGATTAACTCCACGATTGGTGAAGTGGAGTTTCTTTGGATACCGATCTTACTGCATGGGCTCTGTTGGGGTGGTGTCGAAGTGGCTGCTGTGGTCTATCTATCTTCTCTGGCCAGCGAAGGGCATAAAGCGACGGTGCTTTCTTATTATTTGTCCGTGAGAATGCTGGGTCAGCTTTTCGGTTCGGGATTGAGTGGCTACTTGGCCGAACATGCGGGCTATATCGTGATGTTTCGAACGATGTCAGCGATTGCATTTTTAGGAACTCTGATTTTTGTCCTCGGTAGTTACAGATCTCGCACAAAGAGCGTGGCTCAGTCTTGAATCATTTGGAGTCACGATTGCGGGACCGAAACCGAACGCTACTTGGTAGCGGAGGACTAACTCTTTCAACTATGCTTAAATCCCTATTAGTTTGTATATCAATTTTCACGGTCAGTGGGTTGCTTGAGTCCGTCGCTCAGGGAGAACCAACGTTCGTCCGCGAATGGGAATTCAAAGTGCTTCTCAACGACAAAGAAGTGGGCACCCATATCTTTCGTGTGACGGACGAAGGCGAGTCCACCACTGTGAAAAGCGATGCGGCCTTCGATGTAAAGATACTCTTTTTCAATGCGTACAGCTACCGCCACTCCTGTGTCGAAATCTGGGACGAGCTTGGCTTGGTAAGTATCGAGTCCTCCACCGATGCCAACGGCGATGACTTTAAGGTCAATGGAAAGCGATTGGATGACCATTTTCTGGTATCGAATCGCGACGGTGAATCTAAGCTTGCGGCTCAGCCCTACAGCTTTGCCTATTGGAATCCCGAGATTCTGACAAAAACGCAGCTCGTCAACGCCCAGACCGGTGAATATGAAGTTGTTGAGGTCACAGAAGCTCCCAGTCAGCCCGTCGACTACCAAGGAAATCAACTCGAGGCAAAACGCTACGACATCCTCGTAAAAGACCAAATCATCTCCGTCTGGTATGGTGCCGATGATATGCGTTGGTTAGCCTTGGAATCTCCGGCCAAGGGCGGACGAGTGATCCGGTATGAACCGGTTCGGTTACCGGAGGTACCTGAGCCTGAGCCAGGTGATCAGGTAAAGTTGAATACCGATGCCGGTTCTGTTCTGCTGGATATCTATGACGACCGTGCACCTTTGACAGCAGCTAATTTTTTGAAGTATGTCGATGAAGGGCGGTTCGAAGGGGCGACGTTTTACCGGGTGGTTACGCTGACCAACCAACCGGACAATGATGTTAAAATAGAGGTGATTCAGGGTGGGTTGAGTTTTTCGGGCGAGCATCCTAATAATCGTGCACCCATAAGGCACGAAACTACGGAAGAGACGGGTATCCTGCATAAGGATGGCGTGATTTCGATGGCGCGGGTTGAACCTGGGACTGCGGCAGGAGAGTTCTTCATTTGTATCGGTGATCAGCCGGAATTGGACTATGGCGGTAAGCGGAATCCAGACGGACAGGGATTTGCGGCGTTCGGTCGCGTGGTAGAGGGCATGGATGTCGTTCGGAAGATTCAGCAGCAGCCTGAAGCAGACCAAATGCTGATTGAGCCGGTGAAAATTCTGTCGGTGGTTCGGGTTGAATGGGGTTCGTATCGTAGGACTTGGATAATCGACTTTAATAAGTAGGATCGTTCTCTAACGGTTAGCTGTAATTTGTTCCGCTGGAGTCCATCCTCGGCAGACGACTTTTACGGTGGGATCGGATCTTGTTGACGAGGAACTAAGGCTTGTCGTTGATTGCTGTGAGATTGAGTCCTTCAGTATGGGGAATCGATTCAATACATGAGTAAGGCGAAGTTACTATCAAAGCGTTTTTTCGATAAATGGGTGTTGAGTTCGAGAGGACGATTACTCGTTTATTTGGGGTTCCTTTGCTTTTTTGTATGGGCCCTCTTTCCGTTTGATTGGGATCCACCCAGGAAGCTTGAAAATAGGGCCAAGTTCCTGTCAGACGGAACCCTTTCCTTTCAAGAACCCGGTATCTACACGAGCAAGGGAGCTCATGAGTGGTTCCCAAAAGTTCAGGCTGCCGGCGAATTTGTTGTCTCCATGAAGGTGCGTTCGCTTGCTCTAAACCAGACCGGTCCGGCACGGGTTCTTACGTTTGGGATCGACCATCACTTGAGAAATATCACGCTTGGGCAGAGTGAGGATTCTCTCTCAATTGTAGTACGGACGAAGAGCGATACCGGCTTTGCAGGACCCGAATATTTAGTACCTGGCTTCTTTTCAGACAATGCATGGCGTGAAGCTTTGATCAGAGTGAGTTCAGAGCGTATCCGAGTGGAATCCTTGGGTGAGGTAATATATGATGCTCCTATTGATGCAGACGGGGTAGTAGAATCCTGGGATCCATTGTATGCACTGTCCTTTGGAAACGAATTGACGGGAAAACGGCCCTGGTTGGGTGAAATTGCCAAGGTAAGTGTTGAAGTGGGTTCCGAAAGTTTTGATTTGCTGGATTCAGAGAAAATGGAACTGGCACCTACCTATTGGTCCGCTCGTTACGGTCCCCGTTTCATATCCATGGTTACCACGAAGCTGGGTCCAAAGCTTGTGTTGGATTATTTCTCAAATTTTGTATGCTTTATCCCACTTGGCTTTTTCGTAGTCCTGCGTTGTGGAAGTTTCTTGCCCATTGTGAGAACGATTGTGCTATGTGGCTCTGTCAGCTTGGGCGTGGAGGTTGCACAAATATTTTTCGCACAGAGTTTTCCGTCTATTTACGATTGGATTCTAAATACCGCGGGGGCTGCTGCTGGCGCTATTCTGGGTTTGCGAGCCTACCGAGATGCCATTCTTGCAGAGTAGATCGCCTATTGGTGAGTTGGATTTGGCAACTCCCTACTGTTGAATTCAAGAAGTAGCTCGTAAAGGCGCTTAAATCTGGTCAAGCGGTGGCGTTATGGGTTATTTCATTTTATTATGAAAACAATCCTGTCAATACTACTCTTATCTTCGATTTCGCTGACGCTTTCCGCCAATTTAAAACGCGATGCAGAGCGGGCTCTTGAACGAGGAGCAAAGTATTTTAGCTCCATTAACGTTCAGGGAGGATATGTGTGGTTTGTTACTCCCGACCTTACGGAACGTTGGGGTGAAGGCGTTGTGGATGATCAGACGATAGAAGTTCAATCACCCGGTACTCCTTTGGTCGGTCAGACGTTTTTACGGGCGTATAATGTGACCCAATACAATCCTGCGATGCGAGCAGCCAAGGAAGCCGCTAATGCGTTGATTCTTGGTCAGAATGAGCTCGGCGGGTGGGGGCATACGATTCGTTTCGACAGGGCAAAGCCGAGGACAGTGAGTTTCGATGATGACCAAACGCAGTCGGCGATCAGTTTTCTCATGGCCATAGAGCACAAATTTGCCGCCGACGAGTATTCGGGAGCGGTTGAGAAGGCCTTAAATCTAATGGCGGTATCTCAGTTGAGTCATGGCGGTTGGCCTCACCAATACCCGAAACAGTTCAACTACCATGATTATGCGACGTTCAATGATGAAGGCATCAATGACTGTATCCGGGTTATGATTGAGGCTGACGGTTATTACCGTAATTCGCAGATTCGAAATAGTCTAGTGAGAGCCGCCCGATTCTTGATGATGTCTCAGTTGGTTCCTCCACAACCGGGCTGGGCTCAGCAGTACAATGATTATCTGCAGCCTGCATGGGCGCGAAGTTTCGAACCGCCTTCGGTATGCCCTCAGGCAACGATAAATAATATCGAATCGCTCATGGACCTAGCGGTACATTTTAAGAATCCGGAGTACCTGGAGCCACTTCATGATGCATTGGCCTGGTTAGATGAGGCTAGACTTGAAAGCGGTCTTTGGCCTCGCTTTATCGAAATCGGGACGGGCAAAGCCCTGTATTATGATCGAGGTCGTATCCGTGTGAATAGTACCGAAGAACTCAG
>CALGUT010000857.1 GCA_937920335.1 uncultured Opitutales bacterium | reverse complement strand
CGATCATTTCCTCCAATCGGGAAAGTCCGGAAATATACACGTAAGTCTTGGGGTCCTGTATCAGGGCCCAGATTTCTTCTGCATTTTCCATGATTGACCGATCGACCTGCTCGGGTTCGTTAAAGTGCGGTCGAGGACTCAAGGCTTCGAATGCTTTGAAAGTCGTCTGATCGTAGTAGAGACTGAAGTCGTTTTTCTTATCATTCATATAGAGCATATCCATTCCAGTACGGGCTCCGTAAAACAGTCGAACGTGACCTTTCCATTCTTTTCTTTCTTTGTAGATATGTTGAAGAAATGCACGGAAAGGGGCAATTCCGGTGCCGATGCCGATCATAATCATGTTACAGGTATTGTCTTTCGGAGCGAGAAAATGCCGTCCGTAGGGACCGGTCAACTGAACGGTTTCCCCCGGTTGTCTATCGCAGAGGAAATTTGAGGCCACGCCCGGATGGCGCTCGCCGCTCACGTCGTCGACATAGAAGCACCTACGCACGCAGAGCGAAATCTCTGATATATTTTCATTCTCACCAGAGCGCGAACTGGCAATTGAGTAAAGACGCAGATGATTTTCATTTCCGAAATCGTGAGGCCCTGGAACGAGTACGCCGACGCTTTGGCCTTCGAAGTGATGAAACGTCGCATCGGCGATGCTCAATACGATGTGACGAACCTCATCGGTATCATCATCTGTGATACGGTCGGATTTGACTACGGTTGCTTGGTAGGGGTGGCTGATATCGTATTCGGTGAGTTTCATAGCTTTTTGAAGTTAGAGTTTTGGGACCTGAGGTCTTTGTCGGATTCTTCGGAATGGTTTAGCTTGGAAAGCAAAAGTTTTTTCGGACAGCGGCTTTCATCCTTACAAAGGCAGAGAAGTCCACCGCAGCCCTCTCCGTCCTCTCTTACCGGACCAAACTCGGGATGCCTGGCGGCGAAGACGCGGGCTACATGCTGTACGAATATCCACCCGGAAAGCATTCCGAGAATAATAAGAACGGCTAGGATGTAAGTGAGCATACTTTTATGAAAGGTTGGATGTGGTACTGTTGCATTGGCTAACCTCCAAGACCGGCGAATCCCATGAATGCCAGACTGAGTAGTCCGGCTAGCATGAGGCTTAGCGCGGCCCCTGTGCTGACGTCGGGAACCTCTGCCAGCTCAAGTTTCTCCCTCAGTCCAGCCATCAATACGAGGGCGAGAGTGAAGCCAAAGCCGGCACCGAGACTGAAAGCCAGGCATTGGGCGAAGTTGTAATCGCGATTGGTTTGGAACAACGCCAGCCCCAGGATGGCGCAATTCGTGGTTATCAGCGGTAAAAATATGCCGAGGGTTCGGAATAGGGCCGGGCTGAATTTCTTGATGACCATTTCAACCAGCTGAACGGCTGAAGCAATCACGGCGATGTAGCAAATCAACCTTAGAAATTCCAGATTGAAACGTACGAGTAGGTAGTTGATGCCATAGGCGCAGGTCGAACTCACCAACATGACGAATACGACAGCCAGCCCCATGTTCCAGGCGGTTTTGATCTTTCCGGAAACCCCGAGGAACGGACAAAGTCCAAGAAACATCGCCAGCACGAAATTATTGATAATGAAGGCGTTTAAGAAAATGAAAGTCAGAGAATCAGGCTGCATGGGACACCTCCTTTTTTAGTTCTTGTATACGGGCTCTCCGTTTTCTCACGTAGGAGAACAGGAACAACCACATGGCCAGGACAAAGAAGCCCCCTGGAGGTAGCACGAATACGGCCCAGGGTTGGAAACTTGGTCCAAACAGGGTGACTTCGAACAAGGTGCCGCTTCCTAATACCTCGCGTACGACTCCGAGGCAAAGTAAGGCAAATGTGAACCCGACGCCCATACCCAAGGCATTAACCAAGGCATTTACAACGGTGTTCTTGGAGGCGTAGGCCTCAGCCCGGCCCAGGATAATACAGTTGACGACGATCAGTTGGACGAAGGCTCCCAGCGCCTTGTAGAGGTCGAGACTTATGGCCTGAATCGCGTAGTCGGTAATAGTGACAAAGGTAGCGATGATAATGATGTAGGAGGCGATCCGAACTTGTTTGGGTATAACCTTGCGTAATAGAGAAACCAATACACCTGAGCAGACGAGGACGAAGGTCGTTGCCAAGCCCATGGCCAAAGCATTCATTGCGGTGTTCGTCACCGCCAATACGGGACACAGGCCAAGCAGCATGACAAAAACCGGATTCTCTTTCCAGATACCCTGGGAGAAGGTTTTCCAGCCAAGTGGCTCGGGTGCTCGTGGGTCTTTGATCATTTTAAGATAGTCACTCCTTGCTACTGAGTTCAGACTCCTTGTGTGTCTTTAGTGAGTTACGGTGTTTAGCCAAAAGGGGTAGCATTGTTTGAGTGCTTTCGCTGAGGGCGTTTCCGACAGCCGTCGAGGTGATGGTCGCACCGGAGATGGCATCAATTTGCCATTCGTTGGTTTTCTTACCGTGCTTCACCGTCTCTATGGCGTTGATTACGGTTGATCCGTCAGGTGTCAGTTTGGCATCGAGGCAGGCGAAGTTATCAAGAAAGTCAGGGTCGCTATCCACCTTGTCACCGAGTCCCGGAGTTTCTCGACTTTCGAGTACGGTGATACCGACCACACATTCGGTGTCAGGTGCATATCCATACAAGATTTTGACTACGTCCTGATAGCCGCGGGCCGATGCTTCCATAGCCAGCCCTGTTAAGGTGCCAGTCTGGTCGTAGCCTGCAAATACGTTGGCCTTGGCAAAATCTGCGTCGGGCAGTTCTTCTAAGCCTGCTTCTGTGAGCAGGTAGTTTGTGCGAGTTTCGGCAAACGGGAGTACCGTGAATACGGCTCGTTCCAGTGCATCTTGCCGGTTTTGGGTGATGCGGGGTAGCGTTAGTTGAAAGGTCAGCACGACCAGCAGACCCGATATCATAGCGATTCCTGCCAGGGTGATAATGAGGTTTCGACTCTTGGGAAGGGTCGGGGCACTCGGGTTCAACTCTTCAGTCATGGCTGTCCTTTCTTCGGTTTCACGGCACCGTAAATTCTGGGTTGGGTGACTGCGCTGATGAGCGGTGAGCAGGCATTCGCCAATAGGATTGCATACATGACTCCTTCTGTGAGGCCACCGAACAGACGGATGATAACGGTGATAAAGCCGATGAGTATCCCGTATAGCACTACGCCGAGGGGAGTGACCGGTGAGGCTACCATATCGGTTGCCATGAATACGGCACCCAGCATCAATCCACCCGAACAGAGAGTAAACAAAGGATCCGGGTAGAGGTTGGGATCGATTTTGTAGAAAACGCCAGAGGTGACAAAAGCGGTCAACAGTATCCAAAATGGAATACGCCAGTCGGCCATCTTGCGAATCATCAGGTAGATTCCGCAGATAAGTATCAGGCCTGCTGAGGTTTCGCCAGCTGATCCGGCTGTGGTGCCAATGAGCAGTTGTATTCCATTCGTAGATACTTGCTCAAACTTCATTAGCGCCAATGGAGTGGCTCCAGTGAAAGCATCTGGTGCGGTATGGGCCAGCCATTCAGTTATCGAATTCGGCCGCAGAAAGGGCAGGGTCAGGGTCGAAGGGATGAACTCAGTGAAGCGGCCTTCGGCAAGGTAGGGGGTCCAAGTTGTTAAGGGTCCGGTAAAGGCAGCTTGTGCAAACGCCCGGCCGACCAGGGCAGGGTTCATGACGTTGTGGCCCAAGCCTCCAAAAAACAATTTACCGATCGCCACGCCGACGACGCTGGCCACCACCGCCATCCATAAAGGGAAACTGGGAGGTAATGTCAGAGCCAGTAGTATCCCGGTGATAGCTACGCTCCAATCCCGGGTGGTCGAGGGTTTATCCGACAGCCGACAGATCAGGTGTTCGGTTCCTATGCAGGCAAGGGTGCAGGTGACTATTAAAGCAAGCGAGCTGATGCCAAACTGAAAAACAGAGAATGCGCAAATGGGCAACATAGCCCAAACAACGTTGCGCATAATGATGTCCACGCTGGGTGCGATCCTTAGGTGGGGTGAGGTATGGAGCATGGCTCTGGCCTCGACTGCTCCCTTTGACTGGACGCGTGATTCAGTCATGATGCTTTGACCCTTTCGCGGTTCGAGGATTTAGAGATGCGAAAATATTGAACCAATGGAATACTCGCGGGGCAAACATAGCTGCAGCAACCGCACTCAAAACAATCGTTGAGGTGAAAGTCTGAAGCCATCTCTTCGTAGCGATGCTTGTAAGCCATTTTACCTAACTGCGCAGGATTCAGATGCATCGGACAGGCATCCACACAGTAGCCGCAATTGATGCACGGGTAGGCCGCCTGATCAATTTGCCCGTGGGTGTCTTTTTCGGTCAGCACGAGGATGCCGCCACAGCCTTTGGTGATTGGAACATCAAGTGAAGAAACGGTTCCACCCATCATGGGACCGCCCATTATAAGGTGTTGAGCAGTTCCATTGAATCCCAGCTGATCGAGAATAAAACGGAGAGGCGTACCAAGGGGAACCACGTAATTGCCCCGCTTTTCAATCCCTGGACCGGTGATGGTAACGACTCGCTCAATAACGCCCATACTGCGTGGGAGGAGAGCACCGAGCTCGGCGGTGGACGCTACATTGAATACAGCGAGACCGACTGATGATGGATAATTTCCGGACGGTATTTCTAACCCGGTCAAGGCCTTTGCGAGCATCTTTTCCGCGCCTTGTGGGTATTTGGTCTGAACCGCTTCAGCGGTGATTGAACCGTCCGGTGGGAGTTTGGCTCGGATCGCTTCGACTGCGTCCAGTTTATTATCTTCAGTGCCTATAATCGCTTTGTCTGCTCCCAAGGCTTTCATCAGGATCTGAGTCCCGCGAATGAGGTCCTCGGTTTGCTCGAGCATCACACGATGGTCCGTGGTGAGAAACGGTTCACATTCACAACCATTGATGAGCACGGTATGGACAGAGTGTTCCTTGGGTGGC
>CALGUT010000856.1 GCA_937920335.1 uncultured Opitutales bacterium | reverse complement strand
ATCAAAGTACGGCAATCAATTGCTTCTATTTCTCTATCGGGAAAGGCTTCACTCAGAATTTCCGCTGCCTGCGCATCCGCATCGGGCTGACCGTATGCAGGAACAAAAACCGCCCCATTTCCAATGAAAAAGTTCAGATAGCTCATCGGTAGCCGCTTCCCATCGATATAAACCGGCTCTGGTAATGGCAACACCCTTACCTCTGGATGGCCCCCGGCACAGAGTATAAGCTCCTTGCATGCTTGCCGCAGTCGTTCGAGCTGTCGGTGGTTTGCCATATCTCGTTCTGATGATCCTGCAACGAGCAATGCAGCCGGCTCGTAGAAACGGGCCAAATTGTCGATATGGCCGTCCGTATCATCCCCTTCGATACATCCGCTCAGCCAATGAACCCGTTGAACACCCAGTCCTTCAATCAAACGAGCTTCAATCTGTGGCTTCGTCATTAACGGGTTGCGATTGGCATTGAGAAGGCAATCGCTCGTAACCAGTAAGTCACCCACTCCATTGGGTTCCAACCCACCTCCCTCAAGCACCATAGATTCTTCAACACGCCCGATACCCGTTGATCCAGCAATCAGCCTCGGCACCTCGTTGTCTCGAGCGAACGGATACTTGCTCCCCCAGGCATTGTACTGCCAATCGGTAATCAAGAGCTCTCCCGTTTCAGCGTGCCGGAGATATATCGGCCCATGATCTCTCACCCAGGCATCGTCGGTCGCATGGTCAAAGAATCGAACGCTGCCCAATTCTAGCCCTAGCTCTTCTCCGACTCGCTCAAGCACATCCAACACCTGTTCCTGAAACTGTGATTCCAAATTGATGAACACCGATTCATACTTGGAAAATTTGAGAGTCATCTCCGCAAAGGTTTTCTGGACGGCTTTCCGGTGCCCCACCCAAGTTGCAGGATTCGTCGGCCAGGAAAGCCAAACACCCCCCTGCGTTTCCCACTCGGCCGGTAACCGATACCCCAACGTTCGCGGAGTGCTCATCTAATCAATCAAACGCCGTTGCAAGCCCTCGTATGTTTCGATCCTACGATCACGGAAAAACGGCCAGGTACATCGAAACGCTTCCAGGGCATCCAGGTCACACTCCTGCAAAATAATAGCTTCCTCATCCTCACCGGCTTGTGACAGAAAATTGCCATAGGGATCACTCACAAACGAGTCACCCCAAAAAGAAATATTACCTTCAGTTCCCACCCGGTTTACAGCAGCCACATAACAACCGTTCGCGACGGCGTGTCCTTTCTGAACCGACTCCCAGGCATTCCGCTGCGACCGGCCCAACTCCGTGTTCTTTTCTTCAGGCAACCACCCGATAGCAGTGGGATAGAATATTATCTGAGCCCCCGCCAAGGCCGTAAGCCGCGCCGCTTCCGGGTACCATTGATCCCAACATATAAGAACACCCACCTTACCAAAGCGCGTGTCCCATGCTCGATACCCAAGATCCCCCGGTGTGAAATAGTACTTTTCCGAAAATCCAGGATCATCCGGAATATGCATTTTCCGGTATTTACCCAGAACAGCTCCGTCAGCGTCGATGATGACCGCAGTATTATGGTAAATTCCATTACCGCGCTTCTCAAACAGTGAAAGGATAATAACGACCCCTAACTCTTCCGCTAACTTGGAGAACACCTCACACGATGGGCCTGGAATTGGCTCGGCCAGACCAAACGTTTCAAGCGATTCCGTCTGGCAAAAATAGGGCGTTAAAAAGAGTTCCTGCAGGCATATGATCTGCGCGCCTCTGGATGCAGCCGACCGAACGGATAAAATCGTTTTCTCAAGGTTCGCAGCCTTGTCTTTGGCAGCGCGATTTTGAATCAGCCCGACGGTTACCTTCATTTCCGGATGCCAGACGCTCGACCTTAGTAAACCACTTTGTTGAGTGGATACTCAATTATTCCTTCTGCACCCAACTCTTTGAGCACGGGGATGATTTCCCTCACCACGGATTCTTCTATAATCGTTTCTACAGCGACCCACGATTCATCAGCGAGATTTGAGATAGTCGGGTTTCTTAACGCCGGCAATTTATCAAGCAAGCGATCTAATTCTGAACGCGGTATGTTTAGCTTCAACCCTACCTTACTTCCTGCTTCCAAAGCTGCCTGTAACAAAAGGCTGATCTGTTCGATCTTCTTTCGCTTAACCGGATCTTCCCAACTTGCCTTGTTGGCGATCAACTTGGTGTTTGTTTCCAACAACGTATCCACGATGCGCAACTTGTTAGCGCGTAGCGAGCTGCCTGTTTCCGTCAAATCGACAATGGCATCCACCAGATCTGGAACCTTAACTTCAGTTGCTCCCCAGGAAAACTCCACGTTGGCCTTTACGCCCTTGTCGGCAAAATACTGGTTGCAGATATTGACGACCTCAGTCGCAACATACTTACCCTCCAAATCTTCTGCCCTCTGAACCGGAGAGTCCTCAGGCACAGCAAGCACCCAGCGAGACTTCGTCCGCGAAGCCCTACTATATATCAGGTCACAGACCTCCACGACATCCGCGTTGTTCTCGACTACCCAATCATGACCGGTCAACCCACAATCGAAATAACCGTGCTCAACGTAGCGGCTAATCTCCTGCGCTCTTACGAAACGGCCGTCCAACTGATCGTCATTAATAACCGGACGATACGAACGAGAGCTCTTCGAGATTTTAAAACCCGCCTTGGCAAAGAGTCGGATGGTGGATTCTTCGAGACTCCCTTTCGGTAATCCCAACATGATAATTGGCGTACTCATAATTTATGACCTCTGCACTCTGGGAGCACATTTTTCAGCCTCAACAAAAAAATAAACCGAGTATAGAGTGCTTTAGAACCTGGAATCCTGCACCTCGAGATCCGTTCTAAACAGATCCCTGACGCTTTTTTCGCCTATTCAGCCACACATCTTCTTTCATTCTTACGTGAAACAAGGCTTCACATTTGTAAAAAACGCCTCTATTCCAATTGTAAAAATTAATAATACCAATCTCGAAGAACCCATCTTCCTTCAGACAAACGCTCTGAAAATCCTTAATCCAATCCTATTATGGCTGAACCTAGACCTCTCATCCTTGTCGTCGAAGATCAAAAAGACCTGGCATCACTCATCAGCACTCAGCTGGAAACATCCGGCATGGTGTGCCAAGTCGCTTACACCGCTGACGCAGCGTTTCGCTTCCTAAAGCGGAATCACGTCAACCTCATGCTTCTGGATATCAATTTACCGGATCGCTCGGGAACTGATTTGCTGGATGACCTGGTAAATGACGATTTGAAGGTGCCCACCATTTTCCTCACTGCATACGATTCTGAAAGCCAGATCGTCCAAGGCCTCACACGCGGGGGTGATGATTATATTACCAAACCTTTCAGCTTCCCGGAATTAGTCGCACGCATACGGGCGGTTCTCCGGCGCACTGAGACGGCTTCGGATCATCATATCACAAAGAACGCTCAAATATCACAGGACGCATTTCAGTTCTGTGGTGCTGAGGTGAATCCACTGCGCCTAGAGCTCAAATTTCCAAACGAAACCGTCGTCAAGATCGGACGTAAAGAGCTCGGCATTATGGCCTTCCTCGTTTCTAACGAAGGAAAAGTTATTACGCGTAAAGCACTCATCCATGGTGTTTGGGGAGTTCACGCAGATGTGAAGAGTCGTTCTCTGGACCAGTACATCGTGAAGATTCGGGACCACTTCAGCAAGAATGACCTAACCTTAAGTGCATTCCGTACGATTCATGGTGTGGGATATATTTACGATCCCACATCCGGAGAAGACGAAGAGTAATCCGGCTTCAGCTTCAGCCGCATACACCGCTGACTCGCTCTGTAGGTACCTCCCGACGTCAATTCTGGGTGCGATACTCTGCACCAGCGGGTGATATCACTGACTCATTCTGGTAAACGGAACCTGGAGCCACCGCGTCCAGGGCCTGATTCTTCAATGAGCCACCGGGACTCACCATGTTAGCAGTCACAAATATCAACAAATTTCGCTTTTGCGAAGACTCCCCTTTCGATTGGAAAAGACGACCGAATAACGGAATGTCTCCCAAGAACGGTACCTTGTCGTCTACCTCGCGCACTTCCTCACGGGTCAGTCCGCCCATCACCACGGTTGCACCATCCCAGATCGTAACTCGGGTGCTGACTTCCCTAACGGAGAAGATTGGCTGATAGAACCCCGAAGGCACTTTCACCGTGCGACCACTGGATATAGCGATACTTGGACCGCCATATTCCACAAATCCGTCAAATTCCGTCACCTTCGGGTTAAGGTCCAACGTAATACTGTAGTCGTCCTCTTCCACACGGGGTGTGACTGTTAGCTCCACACCTACATTCCGTACCGTAAAATCTTGCGGCGTTCCCGCAGCAATCGCTACACCGGCAGATCCTGAGTCTCCACTCGAGGAAGAACCCACTTCAGGCTCAATGTTGCTATAGGACTCGGGGTAGCGAAGCTCTTGAGCAACCGTGATTGTCGCCAGGTCCCCGGAAAGAACCGTTACTTTAGGTGCACTCAGCAGATCTGAACCTGTTTTCTGTGAGAGCGCACGAATGACGCCCGTCACATCGTATTCACCGAAGGTCTCAGTCACGACCCCTAACGGTGAAACTAACGAAGCCAGGGCATTCTGTCCAGGTATCTGCGGTGGGAACAAGGTGTCCTCTACCCCTCCATCAATAATAATATTCGAGCCGCTGGCATTCGTATCAAACGCATCCACAACCGACCGGTTCGAAGTCTCAAATGAGGATGTGCCACTCTTATTAACTGCAGACCACTGTACTCCCAGCTCTTCTAAATCCCCCTGAGCGATTTCAAGAAACTTCGCCTCAATCTCCACTTGGCGCACTTCGTCATAACGATTCAGAATATTGCGGATACGCTCCTGGTTTCGACGGGTCTGGGTAACAATCATCGAGGATCCATCATACGCTAGACTACTTCCAGATGTGCCAATAAAATCAACCCCCGCTTGTTGGAGAAATCCGCGGAGGGCAGCCGCTTCGTCGACACCCCCTTGATTAAAGGACGTCGAGACGGGCGCAAAGGGATCATCAGCCGGGCTCGAGTCATCCTGACCAACTCCGATACCAGTCATTCGGATGAACGTGGAACGCGAGATAGGAAAGAACTCGGTTTCAAGGTTTGAAGCCGCGCCTCCCTCTCCCGGACGAATCACAACCGCATCCGGTTCCACGTCATATTGAAAACCTACCGAATCGACAACAAAGTCCAATACGCGCTTCAAGGAAAGGTTGCGCAGCGAAATATTTATTTTCGGATCCGCTTGGGTGGGATCAATGAGGACAATATTCACGCCTTTGTTTTCGGAATAACCGGTATCAAAACGCATGGACTGCTCATTCAAAGAATTCACGACCCTGCTAAGCTCCATACCCGTAAATGATACCGTCGGAATGATGATAGAATTTAACTTCTGTAACATTAGTAGAGGATCCATGCGTTGCTCGGTCCCCGCGACCGCCTGTACGGTCAGATCTGGTCGCTGCCAAGAATCAGATACTTCATCGAGCATCTCACCACGAGACCCTCGGCGTTGTTCCCCTGCGGGATTGACCCCCACCGTTTCAAAAAATACAGGCTCGGGCTTCGCAGCCTGATGCCGCGACGTAACCGGAGCTGTCGAATTCGCCATGTACGAAGCAGCCGCCGAGCTAGAGGACGACGAGGTAGATACCGGAGAAATATCCAAAGCCTTCCCCCGATCAAAGGCCTGCTTCAGCTCTTGAAAGCGCGGTGAGTTACCCTCGATGGTAGCCAATGCGGTTAAACTTTCCCAAGCCGCCTGATGTTGTCCATTCCTCAGCAACGTATTTGCCTGATTATACAGCGCGTTTCCCTTTTGGGCATTCAATCGACTACGTATGGATTGGGTCTTCACATTCTGAGGGAGAGCTCTCTGTGCGCTATAGATTACACCGAGAGCACGATCATAATTGCCACTGCGTACCATCATCTCACTTTCGACTAGAGCTCTTTCAGCCCGGCTAATCGCTTGGCGTTGACGTTCCATTTCATCGCGCATCAACGTATCCACCTGACTCGAATCCAGTTCAGGAAGCGCATCTGAAAATCCCACCGTTCCATCTTTCTGACTCTGTATCAATGCATTCACCTCCCGTAGACTCGACTCAACAAGCGGATCACCAGGAGAATCTTTTGCCAGCACCTCAAGGTTCTGTCTCGCGATGTGATAGTCCCCTGAATCCCGCGCGGCCAATGCCTGGGTAAACAGATCCATTTTCTCTTCGGAACTCAACGTTGCAAAAGTCATTGAACCCATACTCAATCCGAGGAAAAAAAGTATTCTGAAAAGTAAGGAAAGTGGTGCCGTGCCGATGTTGTTCATAGCCTGTAAATGGATTAAAATGTGCCCGGCCTTGGATCGGATATCCGGGTATTGTGGTTTGATTGATCTTGCATGTTAAAACTGGATAATGGCTGAAGTAACTTCGCTTCCTTGCCTCCAACGTCTTTTAGTATTCTTTCCACCCAGACCGAACCTTCATCGGATTGGATTGAATTCACCTGGTAGGTCGCTTCTTCGGATGACCAGGAGTCGCCTTGGGAAAGTTTAAACTGCTGCCCAGATAGAGTGCGGAATTCAGCAATCGATTCATCCAGGTAAGTAATTTCATTGTGTCTCAGTCGGTAGGATTTCCCAGACTTCAGGTCTTCAACAACCGCCTCGCCCACAAGGTCAAACGCTTCAGTCGAACCCTCGCCTGTGGATGCAGCGACTAAACGCTTCTCTTTAAAATCGAGAATCCCGACTCCCAGGCCGATCAAGTCATCTCCCGGCGCACAAAAGATATCCCGACCCGATTCGAGGTTTTCCAGCGTAAGCAGGTAATTTCCAATCGCTCCGGCATAGGAAACCAATTGAAGACGGAAGGGCTGCCGACTAACTTCGATCAGTTGAAGCTCAAACGGATCCTCTGAAGGAACTGCATTCGGAAACGGCGGTGTAACCGTAAATGTCTCGGTGTCCTCGTCATAGTAGATAACCGGAGGCGTGAAGATATCAAAAATCCAATTCGCACCTCTCTGCGGCGTGGGCTTACCCCAGTCCAAGGGAGCAACGTTCTGGGGGATCGATTGTTCGACGAGGAATTCAGGATTCTGATTTACTTCAGTCACTAAGCCTAAATCTCCACCTCCCAAGTCAGAAAACAAGGCCCAGACGATTGTGACAAGCAGCAACAACGCGCCAATCAGTGCTAGAATTTTCTCAGCGTTGAACATCTCAGGTGTTGGAAGTAAGCTCCTTTCCGGTGTAGACTTCCATGCGCAGCTTGAAGGCAGAAAGATTGTTGCGAATGATAGGAACGGTGCCCTCTTCAGCCCTTAAGACCTGCTCCGAATTCAGGAGGTCAAAAGGATTTACACGGGTATTAATCACTTGATCCGACTCGTCAGACTCAAAGCGATCCAGTGGTCGAACCTCTAAATCAGTTACCACGACAGGAATCTGAATCTCCCACAACCGTTTCAGGTATTCACGCAATGAGTCCGTATACCCTTCAAACTCCAACTCAAAACTGAACGACTCCATTACTTCGCTCTTCACACCTCCTGCGACCGTATCATCATAATCACTACGAAAAGATTGACTGACTCCTGAGGCTTGCTGGAGCATACTCGGAGTGCTCTCAGTTACTGGCAGCAACTCCCTTTTTAAAAACACAATCGCCTTCGGTTTTGCGGCGCTCAAAGGTCGAAGCAATGACTTAGCCGCCTGCATCTGTCTCATCACAGCTCCCAGCACCAAGGGGTCTGGCCCTTGCTGCTCAAACTCGGAAAACCCAAACCGCACCTGCTCAGACAAGCGAACGTCCGCTTCCGAAAACATCTGGGTCATCTCTTCAATGAACCCAACCAACTCAAAATAAGCGGTTGTCGAATTTCCAGAAAACTCCGCCGGCTGACTCGAATCCCTTTGAAAAAGCAAGCCGTCCAAACGAGCCATCATATTTTCCAGTTCTGTGTTCGCTTTCGTTAAGGAGTCCAAAGCTGCTGGACTTGGGGTCACTTTACCTCCCTGTGAAAACCGAACCTGCCTTTCAAGAGACTCAAGTTCCGAAACCGCGTTGCTAAGTCTCTTCTGTCCCCAAAGAGCAAATACGACTACAGCGATAACACATAAGCCAAACTGGATACGTCGGTTTCTGAGAAATGGACCTGAGACAATCGAACTCACAACTTATAGCGACGCCATACGTGAATACGTACTGCAAGAAGGTGGCACCGCTGTCATCC
>CALGUT010000855.1 GCA_937920335.1 uncultured Opitutales bacterium | reverse complement strand
AGTTTAAAGTGCCTCCTCTGAACTCATCAGAATCAGCTGAACGCTTATGTGGGGGCTATGTGCCGAGCGCTTTACTGTGAGTAAACCAAAATCCCCCCCAACGTCCAACTATCGCTTGATCTGCAAGTAGATCAGTTGTTGCCTAAAAACAGCTTAAACAGGAGGCTGGAATAAACGCTGTCTTCTGGTATCGGAGATTCACCTTCCCGCAGGTCGTCGATTGTATGGTTGCCAAGCTCGTCAAAAATAAACGCCATACCCCGCGTTGCTTTTTCCATTTCGGTATAACTTATGCCGTTCATGTCGACATCAGCGGTTGTGTGATAATAGGCCCCTGTTTGCAACCAGCCTGCAAATACAGGAGAGCTAAAATCATTGAAAGGTGGGTAAAACGCAATTTCATCTGTGGCGAAATCTGTAGAGTAATTATCAGCCATGCTTACACCGTAGTCACTTGCAGCCTGTTTGAACAGATCAAGCAAAAGTGGGCTCTTATTTGAAAGAGTTAAAAAAACCGGTGAGCCAATATTAGTTTGACCAGTCAAAAAACCTTCTTTTAGTTGTTGCGTGAACCCTAGGTGCTCCATTCTCGAGATAAGCAACATGTTGTTCTTCATAAGATCGGTGTATTTAGAGGCGAAATGGCGAGTTCCGCCAACCCCAGTGCGCTCATGCCCACCTTCAAAGAGAAAGATGAATCCGTGCTCGCGCTGCTCCAAAGGAAGGGCAGCGTAATATCTCGCTAGTGCCAAGTTAGCGGCAACGGAAGCGCCATTATCGTGTAGCCCATAGAAATAACCATCCACATGGGTGAACATCATAATATACTTGCCAGATTTTCCTGGGAGAATTCCATAAACGTTTCCGGTTTGTAACTCGGCAGGGGGGTGGTTTCTTCCCTCTACAACCATGCGTACCATGACCGGATCCGTTGGTGTGACTCGGTCAAGCAGTTTGCGCAAATAGTATCCGTTTTCGTCGTTAACACTGATCCAAGGCACGACTTCGCCGAGTTGATCCCCGCCCCCCGGCGCGCCAACCCTTCCAGCGACTTGTTTAACACCAGGAAGCTGCCACCAGACGATGAAGCCAGCTGGCGTTCCCCATTCTCCTGTGGCGATACGGGAATAAGCAATGCGCACGGAGCTGAATAGCGCGCTTGATTCAGCGCGTCCGCGGACCATTACAATTTTTCCGGTTAAGTCTCTGCCAGCAAGTTCCGCAGGGGTGCCATCCCCAACATAGACGAGCTCTGCTCTAACTCCACCGGCGGGGGTGTTTTTGGATGGAAACGGCGTAATGGCATCTTCGACCTCGAATGTTTGACCATCAGCAAATCCTGGTGCACCAAGAACCTCGAGACTGTTAGCCGATGGAAACCAGATGGATTCATAGGTCGGGAATTTGTCGTATTGCACATCTTCGATACCAAATTCCTTCAGCTTTGTAAAAATCCAATCATGCGCTGCTTGCTCATATTTGGTTCCCTCAATACGACCCCAAAGAATATTGCCGTCACGTCGTGACTGTTCGGAAAACTCAACTAATTGCTCAGAATAACTTTCTATTTCCAAAGCTGTGATTCTGGATCTTGGGTCATTGGTATCGTCTCGAGGCTGATTGAGCGGGGCGATGCCGATTGGGAAAATGCGCTTTTCTGACGCTTCAGAAAATTGTCGGTTGTATTCATTTGGCGGAAGGAACGCAGGGACTGTAACCGATTCTACGAGCCCCCTCGGATCCTTCGCC
>CALGUT010000854.1 GCA_937920335.1 uncultured Opitutales bacterium | reverse complement strand
CCCCTATTACCCAGAGTGGTTTGATAAAATCGGACTAGACCTGAATAGAGAATTAACAGATCCAGAGCAAGGTTGAAAACAGAAGAACGATAGTTCTGTCGAAAGCCCTTTAATCTTTCCACATTCTAAAAGAAACTAAAGCGCCCTAAGACAAACCAGATGGCTATCACCTAACTCGTAGGAATCGGAACAGTTATTATATCTTAATCTAAGACTATGAAATCCCCAATGGTTACACGCCGCGAATTTATCCAAACCACCGGCATCGCTTCGGCCGCCCTCGCAACGTCTTCTCGAAGCATTATGGCCACTGATAAAAAACCGGAATTCATCATCGATTGCCATGCCCACCTCTATGGTGTAGATGAAACGAAATACCCGACTCGTGAGAACCCGAATCGACCTCCAGAAGGACTCGGGACTTTATCCGCTATTAAACGCGAAATGAAAGCAAATGGCGTAAGCTATGTGACGGTCGTGCAGCCGAGCTCTTACTATCAATGGGACAATCGATTTACTGCAGACATCTCTCGCAATAACTCCGATTTCATAGCAGGTATCGTTACTCTGGATCCAGATAACCCCTACAGTCCAGAGATGCTAGAGTATTACGTTTCTCAATACCATGTACGTGGGATGAGAAGTGTCGCTGCCAAGAGCGGAAAGCTCGACGATCCCGGCGTTGATACGTTATGGGCAACAGCTGAACGTCTGGGAATCGCAATCAACGTATTGAGTAAACATGACAAGCAAACGGAGATTGAGGCGTTGGCACAAAGACACCCGGGCCTAAATGTGGTATTGGACCATTGCCTGGGCTTGAAACTGGGAGAAACCTATCAACCCACATTGCAAGCCCTACTTGACCTAGCGAACCTACCGAATATACACGCCAAGCTCACACTGATTCCTCTTGGCACGAAAGAGCCTTACCCTTGCCGTGATATGCACGACACCTGCAAGACCTTGATCGATGCATTTACACCACAGCGTTGCATCTGGGGTAGCCATTTCCCAACGGCGCTTTTCCAACCCGAAGTCAGTTATGCTCAGCACTTGAAGATCTTCACGCACGAACTTGGACTGGATGGGGCATCCAGGAGAGCAATCCTGAGCAAAACCGCACATCGGCTTTGGTTTAAGCCAAGGATGTAAAATTATGGCTTCGCCTTAAACCGCTTAATCACGCTACTGTAACGATTAATGATGCAACACTGTATTTTCTTAAGCCAGATAAACGGTAAGAATCGATTCAGATTACGATTAAAATCATGATAAAGAATATTCGACCCCATTACCTCCTAAGCCTCTTCTTGGTTCTTCCTTTAATGGCTGAGCAGAAAGAACTCAATGTCCTGTTTGTAGGTAACAGTTACACGGCGCGCCACAACCTCGCGGATGTAGTAAAACAAATGGCTGAAGCAGGAAACCCGGGGCTCACCTTCAATACAACATCAGTCATTTATGGCGGACGTACTTTGAGTGATCACTGGCGACTAGGCACGCAACACATTGTCAACCAACACGCGGTGACCGAAGAGAAAATTCAAGCTACGGTTGATGCGCTGAAAGGCGCCGTCAAAGACTCTAAGGATCGATACGCGCCTGCAGGCCTCAAACGGCAGTCTGCCTTACTCAAAACCTTCGAATTGAACCGCGACAAGTGGGACCTTATTGTTCTGCAATCCTACCGCGATGACCTGAAGGGAGAGGACTCGCTCTACATGCAGTATGCTCCAAAGTATGCCGAGCTTGCCAAAGAACAAGGTGCACGAGTTATTCTCTACGTAACCACACCGACTACGCAAAATGCGGAGCCACTTACATCGACACCTGATAAGGCACCGATTCTTAAGAAATCCGAATCGATTGCGAAACTCGCCAATCGTATCGGTGCAGACGTAGCTCCGATCGCTCTAGTAGCGCATCGAAGCCAGACTCAACGACCTGACCTACCCTTGCGCTTTATTAACGATCCACACCTCAATCAAACGCTATCCTACATGAGCGCTTGCACCATCTACGCCGCTATTTTCGATAAAAGCCCCCGAGGGTTGCCGATTAGCGAAGTGACGGACATACGCTTTCTTGAAGGTGACAAAACCAAGGACCGGGACGGTCTACCGATTACCAAAGTGTTTTCCGATAAAGATCGCGCCGATCTCCAGCGCATCGCCTGGGAGAGTTATCAGGAGTTTCAAAAGCTGCGAGCTCTCTAGACAGGCTGCTTCTCGATCCGAAGTATTAAAGTGGCTATCCGATTAGACTTATATTGGTCATTAAATATGATTTAAGTATCCATGTAACGGATAGGTGCGATTAGAACCATTTACGCAGTAAGTTTCCCGTGTTAGCCCGATACAGCATTGCTCATAATCATTGTTTAGGCATCAGCCTTAAACCCGAAGATGATTTTTTTTGAACCGAAGTATAATGATTGAGCACTTCAATCGAGCTTCATCATTTCTATTAAGAAACGTAGGATACACTGATACTCGGAATCATAAGCCGCTGCTCCTGATCCTATTCGCTATATGCCTAGCGCTTCATGGAGGAACCGCCAAATCTGAGGACTATACCTTTTTTCATGAAAATGTTTTAGGCACCTCTCTTGAAATTGCGGTTGAAGCTGTCTCAAAAGAAGAGGCGTTAACGGCAGAACAAGCAGCCCTTTCTGAGATCAATCGCCTAAGTGCAATATTCAGCACCTATGATCCGCATAGCGAAATCAATAGACTCCTGGAAACGCCGCTCGGGTCTCCCCGCTATATGGCAAAGGAACTTATTGAGGTGTTAGTGGCCTGCGATTGGTGGAAAGCAAGAACCTCGGGCGCATTTAACCCTCTCACTCAAGAGATTTCTGACCTTTGGACAGAGGGTGTAACAAACAATTCACTTCCCCATCCAGAGCAGCTCAGGAATACCGTTGAAGCAATTTCCCGGTCTACTTGGAAAATTGATGAGTCCTATGAAATGGTAGAGCGAATCAAGGAGGGTAAATTTTCGCTCAATGCGATCGCAAAGGGCTACATAATCGACCACGCCTGTCAGAAAGCAATGAGCTCGTCTGAAGGAATCGATGGGGTTCTAGTTTCTATAGGCGGGGATCTAGCGGTTCTGGGCAGCAAGAGCAGAATTATTGGGATTATGGATCCAGAGAACCCGGCTGACAATAGTCGCCCCATCATTAGCTTACAGATCAAGAATCAGGCAGTTACAACGAGCGCAAGCTATGCACGTGGATTTGATATCCAACAAGTCCACTACTCCCACATCATTG